>NZ_NFHA01000047.1:0-15438 GCF_002159225.1 Flavonifractor sp. An91
ATGGGTACAGGGATATGGTGCATGACTGGGAAAAGTGATGGGGTTGAGAGGGTGGTATGGTATGTTGGTGCGGTCAGGATATGTGAGATTGTGGGTACGGTTTGTAAGTTACAGGTACATAGTATCTCGGCGTAATTGCTATTTTTCCGAGATTTTGCGGAATTCCGGGGAATTATTCGGAGATTGAGAAAAAAGGGGAAAAGTCAGGAAATGAGCATATCCTGCCGGCAATACAGGGGAAATACAGAGAAAATATTGCACTCTGGTTTGTGCCCTGAAAAAAACTCCGAATAATTCTCCCGGGAATTACGCCAAGTTTGGGGCAATTATTCCGAGTTTTCAAAAGGTGGTGATTTTTATGGACAGGGCCGGAAAAAAGGTCAGGGACATCTCCTATCACAGTCCCAAAACCGGCGGGATGGTGGTGGTCCACAGCGAGGCGGCACGGGCGTACAGCAAGTATCTGGAGGAGCGTCCCGAGGTTGCGTCCTACGAGGCGTGCAAGCCCCTGGACGGCACCCGGCTGAACAGCGTCCAAAAGACGGACATCCGGGGCGAGTATTTCAAGGCCCAATGGACCAGCGACTTTTGCATCCGCTTTGCTGACGGCACCACCGGCGTCCGGGAGCTGGTCAGCGCGTCCGACCTGACCCGACGGGCCGAGGTGGAAAAGCTGGAGCTGTCCCGCCGCTATTGGGCCGCGCTGGGGGTGCAGGACTGGAAAATCGTCATAGCTGGTAAGTAGAGCAAGGCAGGGCGGCAAAATATCTATTGAGGGGAGGAATGTTGCAGATGTTCGTGCGCATATCAGGGGCACGCTTCCGGGTGCTCCAGCAAGACGCCGGCGGCGCGTGGGTCATCGCCTATGACGAGTACCAGATGCCCGTCTACATTAACCGGGATGAGCTGGAGCGTGCGGAGCGCATCGCGGCGCCGGAAGAGTATGTCCGCAACCGGGAGCGCCCCATGTCAGCGGCCCAGCGGCAGCGATATGATCTGCTTCGGCTTGCCCTGGAGGATGACCGCTGTATCACAGACGAAGCCCACCGCACAGAGGTCTTTGCCGCCATCGCCCGGGAGCACAACACCACGGTCAGACGGCTGCGGCGCTTGTACCATGCCTATCTCGCCCGGGGGAGTCTGACCAAGAGCAAGCCGCGGGAGATCATCCGCCGCACCGACTTTGAAGCGGCCATCCGCAAGTATTATTTCAGCGCCAAGCGCAACAGTCTCCGCACGGCCTATGAACTATTCATCCTGGAGAACTACACCAACAAGGGCGTCTTGGCGGACCAGATACCATCCTGGAGCAGCTTCCGCCTGTATTACTTCCGCCATTTCAAAGGCGACCCGCAGAAGGAGATTGCCCGGGAGGGCCTGACCGCCTACCAGCGCAACAACAGGCCGCTGTACGGCTCCGCCATGCAGTACCGGGAGAGCGTGGGGTGCTATCAGGTGGACGAGACACAGGGGGACATCTATCTGGTCTCCAAGTGGGACCGAAGTAAGGTCATAGGCCGGCCCAACGTCTATCTGGCCATCGACACAGCCAGCGGCTTAATCGCCGGAGTGTACGTCGGACTGGACGCGGGGGAGACTGCCCTGATGGCCTGCATCGCCAACGCCGCCGGGGACAAGGCGACTTATTGCGCGGCCTATGGTATAGACCTGTCTCCCGCCGACTGGCCAAGCCGCGGCCTTCCCTCGGAAATCATCAGTGACCGGGGCGGGGAGTTCGTAGGAGAGCGCATCAACGAGCTGTGTATCTGCTACGGCATCGACCGGCAGGCGCTCCCACCGTTCCGGGCCGAGGAAAAGCCCTTGGTGGAGAGGGCTATGGACTTAATTCAGGACAGCTACAAGTCCATGCTCCGGGGGCGCGGCGTCATCGGGGACGATGTGGGGGAGCGGTGGGCCACGGACTACCGGCAGCAGGCCATCCTGACCCTGGACGAGTACACGGCCATTGTGATACATACGATTATCGCGCTCAACAAGGGCCGCGTGCTGACCGACATTGGCCACTTGCCCGTGGACGCGCCCAACACGCCCGCAGCCCTCTGGAAATGGCTTGTTGACCGGGGCAAGAGTACCTTGCTGGACGTGGATGCGGACGAACTCTACCGCCGCGCCCTGCCTCGCACGTCAGGGAAAATCACCAGAAAGGGCATCGTGTGGAACGGTCTGCGGTATCTCCCGGAGCGCGGTGCGGAGCTGACCGTGGGGGCAAAAGTCGAGTATGCCTACGACGCCCAGGACACCAGCCATATCTACGTGGTCGGCAAAGATAAGCGCCTGATACCCTGCTCCCTGGCCCCGTCCAGCTCCCGGTATGACGGCTACGATATGGCTGATGTGGCCGTCATGCGCCGGGAGGAGGCGGAAAAAGAAAAAGCCGCCCGCCAGACGGAACTGGAGGCCCGGGTCGCTATGCGGAGCGAGATAGAGCGCATCATCCGGCAGGCCGAGGAACAGAGCCCCGGGAGCAGAGATATATCTGAAATCCAGCGGCATCGAACTAATGAGAGGAGGCGTCTGACATGAAGTACAAGCTCGGGATGCAGACCGTGGAGGCGGTCTATGACAACAGCGGAAGCCAGAATCCGCTCATTGAGGCGCTGCCGGAATGCCTTGGGTCGGAGCAGTTTGAAAAGCAAATCCGGTGCTGTCCGCCGCCGCCCCAAGCGTGCCAGGACATGAGCATGGCCGAGCGCCGTCAGGGCCTCGCCCTGCTGCCCACGGTGTTCGTGCCACTGGACTATATGTACTACGTCTATGACTCGCTGTATCGGATGCTCACGAGCAGCTACCACACCCTCACTTCACGGGAGCGCGTTACGAAAATCAACGCCCTGTTTCTCTCCGGCGGCTCCATGGCCGGCTACGGGGCCCAGGCGCAGTCCGGGGCGCTGCTGGGGACACCTGGACTGGGCAAGACCAGCACGCTCCGGCGGTGCCTGTCCCTGCTGCCACAGGTCATCAGCCACGAAAAGTATCTAGGGAAGGCGTTTTACTGCAAGCAGGTCTTGTGGCTCCATGTGGAGTGCCCCAGTGACGCATCCCAAAAGACTATGGCCTATAACATCGTCCGGGCGCTGGACATGGCCGTGGGGAGCAACCACCTGGACTATCTCTTGCGGGCGCGTTCCGGCTCGGTCAGCTCCGTCAGCACCTATATCAAGACCCTGTGCGTCACCTACAACGTGGGATTGCTGGTGGTGGACGAGATACAGAACGTCGTTGCCACCGCCCAGCGAACCAATCGGATTAAACCTCTGATCCGGTTCCTGACTGAGCTGACCAACGACACCTGCACAGCGGTCTATTTTACGGGAACCATTCTTGCGGAAACCGTGTTCCAGAGCGAGGAGTACCTGCGGAGGCGGACGCGGGGGCCCCGGCTCCTGCCCTTCAAGCCGGATGGGGCCTACCGGGCGTTCCTACAAGCTCTCTGGCCGTACCAGTACACGCCGGAGCAGGCAGTCTTGACGGACCGGCTGGCCAATCAGATATACGATTACAGCGGCGGCATCCCGGCGTATATCTCCAAACTGCTGGAGGAAGCCCAGGCCCAGGCGCTCATGCGTGGCATCAGCAGGATAGACCGCAAGATGATTGCCGCGGCGGCGGACTATCTGGCCATCCAGCCGCCCAAGGAGCTGGGGACGGGGACGTTCTTATCAGACTTCCAAGCCCCTGCGGCGGGCTCCATGGAGCACCTGACGGACACCCCCACCCAGCAGGAGGCCGAGGATACCCCCGAGGACACCAGCCCCGTCAAGCGGCTCTACGCCGTCCCACGGGGCCGGAAAGCCGCAGAGCGCGACGAGAGGGACCTGCTGGTGGCTTTTAAGGCGGGGACACTCCGGGAGCTGCTGCTGTCCCAGGGCATGGTGGAGGAGGTGGTATTGTGCTGATGTGGTTCCCATCGCCGTACCCGGACGAGTTGTTTTACAGCGTGCTGTGCAGGTATTATCTTTCCAGCGGCATCAAGGAGCATTATCTGGTAAAGAAACAACTCTTTGGCACAAAGGCCGGGGTGAAGATGGCGACGCTCTATCCCAATGCCGCCGTCCATGCGGTTCTGTCCCAGCTCCCGGAGGGCGTGTTTGATGGGCGCGACATGATACTGCACCACACGCCGTTTTTGTATTACGCCAGGATGCAC
This sequence comes from Flavonifractor sp. An91, assembly GCF_002159225.1. Taxonomy (NCBI): domain Bacteria; kingdom Bacillati; phylum Bacillota; class Clostridia; order Eubacteriales; family Oscillospiraceae; genus Flavonifractor; species Flavonifractor sp. An91. Next base: position 4,169 of record NZ_NFHA01000047.1, read on the forward strand.
CCGCAACAGGAGCGCGAAGTCCTGCTGGATGATCTGCTGCAAGGTCGGAGCAAAACGCCTACCCATCTGTGGCGGACATTCCCCAAAGGGGACTACGCCTTACGGTATTGCCCGCTCTGCATCCAGGAGGACACGAAGATTTACGGGGAGGCGTACTACCATGTGGAGCACCAGATACCCCTCTCCAGCGTGTGCGTCCGGCATCGGTGCCGGCTGAAGCAGATTACCATTGACAATCCTCGCCTTGCCCTCAATAACAAGTTTTATCCCCTGAGCACGATGGAGACAGACCGGGAGCCTGACATGGACGTTACAGCCGCAGAGCTTCAGGTCAGCGAGCTGGTGCGGGAATATTGGCGGCTGCCCGCATCCGTATCGCCCCCTGCCTGCAACAACCTATATCAGACTTTGCTCAACAGCGGATATAGGACCATTGTGCGGCAAACCGGCCTCAATATAGACAGGGCAAAGCTCTACACCGCCCTGTGCGGCTACCACGAGGCGGAGGTGGTGAAAAAGATATTTGGCGAAAACATCTCCGGTACGATGATGAACCGCATCAAGACCTGGGAGCAGCTATTGCCGGACCGGTATATCTTGATACAAGCCATGCTCGATCTGCCCACCAAAACCGTGTTTGACCCGGAGCCCATCTGGGACAATCTCAGGGAGAAGATAGGGCGCATGGCAAAACAGGGTGGTTTCTGCACGCTCCGGCAGGTTGCGGGTGAGCTCCGTCTAAAGCAATACGAGGTCAACGCCATCCTGCGCTATTACGACATGGACCCGTTCTGGCGGGAAGTGCCTGCGGGCAAAAGCCAAACAGCGCGGAAGGGGATACTGCGCTGCACCGTGGACGAGGCGGAGCTGGAGCGCATCCGGCAATACAGTCAGGGGCTGGGCTACCACTGTGCTGGTGCGTTCGCGCTGGATTGTATGCGTTATGTGATGGAGAAAGCGGAGTTGTCCCGCCGGTAGTGGGAGGCCGCGGGGGTGTCAGACTGGCGCGCCGCCCTGTTGCAGGATGGAGGCCGTGTGCCATGATCCGTCATGGCCTGGGAATACAGGGGAGCAGGGAGCAGGCCGCCGCTCTGCACCATGCCACATAGGCCATGTATTCCCGGGCCCTGTCACCCCCACGCCCCCGGCTAATACAGAAAGCAAGCGAGGCGGAAACTAAGGCGATAGGTATGGTTTCTCTCTATGTCTGCATCCCTGTCCACTTTTCCGCTTTTTTCCTCAAAAACTTTTTACTTATACCATTATATTTATTTTATTTATTTTTTATAAAAAAGTGGAAAAGTAGACAGAAGCACTGCAAACCCTTGTGTCGCAACGATTTCCGGGTGTCTACTTTTTTGCTTCCCCGTCACCTTTTTGTAGGCAGAAGCTACCCTTGCGAACATAGCACGGCCGCGCTATAATGTGGTACAAATCATCCATCCAAAGAAAGGAGGCGGTACAACATGGCGCAAGAGCCTGATACAAGACCCGCGCCGGCGGAAGGTGGTACGGCATCCCCCAAAAGTCCAGCCCGAAAATTTTTCCGGGCCATAGCGGCCCCCGTTCTTGTCCTTTTGGTTATCCTCGGCTTCTTCCTGGTGACCGGTTTGCGCCTCTGTGCCGTCCAATCCGGTTCTATGGAGCCTGAAATCCCCACTTACAGTTATTGCCTCGTAAACACACACTACGACTACGACAGCCTCCAAGTGGGCGACATTATTGTCTACGACCGACCGTATGACCATTTGCAAGTTGTCCACCGCATCGTTTCCATCCTCGACGAGGGTATCATCACCCAAGGCGATGCGAACCCGGTAGACGATGGCATCCTGCTCACCGAGAGTGACATCGTCGGCGTGTACCTGGGTCATATCCCCGGCGTCGGCCGCATTGTCAACATCATTCGGACGCCGGTAGGTATCGGCTTCATATTGGCCATCGTGGTACTGCTGCTTATATCAGACGTCCGTTCGCAACAGAAGAAATCGAAAGACAGCAACCCCCCTGACGAGCAGTAGATCACGGCCCCCAAAAAAGAACATGCTCCCGCAGGCATCTCACCATAGAGATACCTGCGGGAGCATTATTTTTTTGGTGATTTACTGTTACGCCGTCGGCGGCTCAGGCTGGGCATGCACAGCGACCGAGGTGCGACGCACAATGCCGGTTACCCTTTTCCCGATATATGGCCCAGGGAAAGTTATGCCATAGTCACTCAGTAACTCCTCTCGGCCACAGTCATAGCCAAACGGCACCTTAATGTGGTCATTGTTAGCTCCCCGACCGGGATACATCCATTCGTCCGCGAGGGGCGGTTTCTGCAAGACCCTGGTAAGCTCTGTGATAAATGTATTTTTCCCCAGGGACGTGCTTGACGGATTGTTGTCCTTTAAGTAATTCTTATACAGAATATACAAAATTTCAAAAGGATATACATCATATTTAACCATTTGTGGGAGGCACTCCAACGCAAACTCCATGACTGGATTGTTGGACAAGCTGAAAGCATCCGCCGCCGTCTTGCACGCAGCCGGCACCGGCAGCTCGTAATATTGTGGCATTATCGTCAGCACACGATACAAGACATACTCCAGCACTTCCGGTCGGGTCAGATAGTCCTCCTTGATGTACTTCCGCTCCCGCCCGGTGAAGCACTTATCGAACTCGATGATTAGGCATCTCCGCAAAAAACTGTCCGTTCTGTCGCGCACGCGCGGCAAATCATTGAAGCACTGGACCATGAAGCCCTTGAACTGAAATTCGACGGCGTCACGATACTTGCGGGAGATGGAGACATTATCGCCGGTGACAAGGGCCTTGGCGTTGCTCGACTTATCCACGTACTCACCCACATTGTTTTCATCGGTCATGATGCAGGCCGCCCGCATAATCGGCTCCAGGGCAAAATTTTTGTCCATGTCCGCCAAGCGCACAGATACACAGTTTTCACGGCCGACCAGCGCCCGCAATAGGGCCAAAATCGTGCCTTTCCCGCTGTTGCCGGAGGACGAGTAGAACCATGCTGTGCGGCCCCACCCCACATTGGAGCGAACCACTGCGCCGATGATGTGCCACATCAGGTCCACCAGTTCCGGGTCGCTAAAGAGCTCCTGCATCCAGCCCTCCACATCCCAGTCAGTTCCGTCATCCTGGTTGTGGATGACAACATTTCGGGCGGAAGGGTTATACGGCACACTGATTTTTGAGAGGAACACATAATCAGGCGAAAACGGCATCAAAACTTGACTACGATAGTCAAAAATGCCATTTGCCACCGGCACAAGGTCCCGGTTCGGTGTCCTCTGCCTGATTGGCACGGTGTTTCTGAGTATCATCCTGACCTCCCGGATGTCCTTCTCTGACGCCCCGGGGCGCATTTGCAGGATGATTCGGTCCAGATCGCCGTCCAGCAGCGAGTACAGCCCCTGATTGGGCCCCGACCGCTGATAGATACCGAGGGGCAGCGGGTCCGAGGTGTTGCGCCGATCGCTGCACTGGATCAGAGCAATCTCCTCCGCCTTGGCCAGCAGCTGAGCCGCCTGATAGTTAGTGATGGTATCGGTCATGCGGTAGGTCATGCCCTTAGGCATACTTGTATTCATGGCCTGCAAGCGATCATTCGTAGCTGTATACAACTGCCCGACCATTTCAGGGACAGCCGGGAGGTTCGTTACATCAAGCGTATCAAGGTATTGGGCCGTGACCTCCTTGATGACTTGCTCTCTTGGTTCATACATAACAATTACTCCTTTTGATTACATTTTCGGGGGTTATGCCCCAAAAATTTGAACTTTAAGTAACCGACGGGAAACATTCTGGACCCCATGGCCCCAATAGGGCTCGTAGAAAAACGCTACTTGCGCATGGAGTGGTCTGCGGCCTCTTCCCGCCTGCCTGTTCGCGAAAATTGCGTCCAGGTCTGTGATTGGATTGCCTTGTGCATCAACGATTTCGGGCGAGTGCTTGCCATCGGCATAAGCCCGCATCTCCACCATCCGCGCCGGTCCTGCGTCGGGATCGCCCAGATTAGCCGGCCCATCGGTCTCGTACCAGGACGGCATCTTGCCGCTTGACAGACAGCTGATTTTTCCGATAACCGGCCGTCCCCGACAAAGATAGCGCGCATCCCACATAGCCTTGCGGGCGTCCGCCAGCAACTGGGCGTTGCCGCTCACGGGGATTGCAAAATATGTGCTCCACCTTTGCCGCCGGCCCCCGTAGCGCGTCCCCGACTCGGTGAGGGAGAGGTCGTACAGGATAGTGTCCGGCCCAGTAACGATTGGATTGGTTTCGGACAGCCCATAGTCCTCGGGCCTGCGGGGGGCACCTGCCACAATATCAGGTCCGGCGGGCGAAATATTAGAGTCAGACATATTATCCTCCAGAATAACGCAGCCCCGGCCCGGCCGGCCACATGACCTGACGGCCAGACCGGGGCAATTTTTCAGTTTACGAGATTCCTGGTTGTTGGAGCGCAACCAGGATGCACCCGACGCCTATCGTGTCACCGTAGCCTGCGCTCTTTCGCGTGTAAGAGTAAAACCATAGGATCACGCTTGCGTCATCAGCTTCATTGATGTCATCGGGCGGCAGATAGTCACCATTGGCGTCCACGGTGAGTGGCATACATCGGTTTCTCGCCGTGAAATATATTTTCCCTTGGACATACCTGTTGTGCAGATATTTTCCTGCCACAGCGGCCACATCGCCGTCATGGACACACGATACACCGTTAAGCGGTACTTTGCCTTGACGCGCAGGGTACCGTGCCATATAGTCCGCCAGTGCCGCATTGAAAACATACTGTATCGCATCCTCGATAGTATGTACGGAGGTGATGTCAGTCTCCTTGTCAACGACGATTTCCGCGGAGTGCTTCACGGGCGCCCCGCCTTCAAACGACTCCGGCCGGGAAAGCCGCAGAAATCTGAGTTGCGCATGAGGTACATGGACGTACCGGCCGTAGGCGCAGGGCAGCTCCATGCTCTCGATGTCCGACTGATGCTGTGCCAAAAACGCCTCGTAGTCCGTCATTGTGCCGGCCCTCCGACGACGGTATCATCCCGGCGGAGGACATCCCTGCCCGGAGAGCGGACGGCGTAGCTAGCTACCATCTGATATGCTTCGTCACCGATGGCCTGCCGCATCTCGCGGGGTGTCCGCAGTTTCAAGCCCCGCTCCCAGAGGCCATGCGCTTCCAGGATTTCCCGCACCGTCGCCTCGTCATGGAAGCGCAGATTGCCGGGGTTGTGGCCCAGCCGATAGCCAGGTATAGTACCCCCATGCTGGATATGACCGACGGCCCACTCCTCCAGGGGTCTTTGGCAGGACTCAATGTCCCCGAGCAGTCCCAACAGCTCAGAGACTTCCTGCTCGCTGAGCTTGGGGACCTGTTGAGGCGATACGGTTGCCCCGCGCCCATACCGGCTGACCAACATCGTGATCATCTGTTCAATCCACGCCCGGCACAGGGGCCGTCCCGGACACAGATGGCAGTGCAGTCCGGGCCGGAAAGTCCGCTCGCCCTGCATCACGCGGTGCACCAGGGGCACCATGGTCTCCTCGCCCCACCGGGTCAGCTCCTCTGGCGTCGTTTCGATACCCCGATCAAAGTTGATTCCGGGTTTCATAACTTCCAGGACAATTTTCGAGTGCGTGCCGTACTCGCCAAGCAGTCCGAGTGCGTACAGTTTGCACTGGCCGAGCGCCTGTGCATAGTGGATAGGACCCGTGCCGGCCTTGAACTCATAGGCATAGATCGTATCATCCGTCACAATCGCACAGTCGCAATATCCAACGCAGATACCTTCCAGAGCCCATGCAGCCAGGCAATCCACATGATATTCGGGCAACAGTACCGGATGGGTGCCGCGCGCCTGCTCGGCCCGATATACCGATGTGACCCGCCTCACGCAAGCGTCGATGACTTTTTGGGCCTTTGCCGAGGCATGGAGCATATCGAGTGGCTCAGGATCAAGACCAACATACCGTGCCAGCTCATAAGCGATGAGCGCGTGGACGACCTTGCCACCGCGCACATCTGGGTCGGGGATGTCCGCAACCGCGGCCCAATCCTCGGCTCTCTCGCTGTGACTGCTTCGATGCCGGGCGCCAAATTCCGCGGCGCCGGTGCAGGCCGGCAACAGCGCCGCCAACCTCGGTGCGAGGGCCTGTGGCCCAACTTCCTTCATGTTGCCCTGGCTCTCGGGCGGCGCCGGAGACACAGGGCGGACTACCATATTCTCATTCATGGTAGTCACCTCCTTAACAATTAGTCAAGGATCGGAACATCCGCCAGCGCCCTGTATCTGGCTTATCGGCCGTAATATGTGCTGCGATACTTGCTATTACAGCGGGCCACATCGTAATTTTGTATTACAATTTACAACCCGCTTGTTACTCTATATTATAATTATTAAAATTAAAATGTCAACATTATTTCAAAAAAATTTTGTTTTGCTCTGGACTGCGTTCCATTTCCCGGTGCGCCAAGGCAAAAGCGGGCCAGAATTTCCAGCCAGAGGAAAAAAGATGAAATTCTGCATTTTTCCTCCAACTGGAAATTTGCTGAAAATGCGCAAAATTGCGGCCAGATACAGTTTTCAGCACGCGTGTCATGTGACATGACTTGATGCTGAAAACTGTCGTCGCTTCGCTCCAAAATATGCCCATATATGCGAATAAAAAAATCCGGTTCTGCAAAATGCTGAAATTCATCATTTTTTGATCCGTGATTTTACCTGGTTTCAGCACTGAAACCGATGCATATATGGGCTACTCCTGCCGTTTGCCACCGTTCGGCGGCGAAAGCGGCAGGAAAGGACTAAAGGGCATAAGGGGTCCTGACACGCCGCCGGTTTCACCGTCTGCGTGGCCGGCACAGCCGGCAGGACTGACGCCACGTCGCCGGGCAAGCCCGCCGCCGCAGCGTCACCCCGCGCCCTGCCTTGCGGCAGATCGCGGGGCCCTTACTGCGCGCCGTCCGTGGGCCGTCGCTTGCCCTTGCCGCCTACGGCGTCTGCGGGTGCCCTCTAACAACAGCAACAGGGATGGGCCCCATTGCGGTGTCCCATCCCTGTTGCTGTCTGCCCGCCTACGGCGGATCATATCTCGTGATACATATAATATATATAAGGTAGGCTGGGTCGCCTACCGCACCATTTTTTGCGCCGGGGCCTTGATGTCATGCCCCACGGCAAGGCCAAGGACACGCCAGCGGGGACGCATCCCCATGTATTACTCTAATGAGTACGAACGCTCCCCATGCTCCAAAAGTCCGCTGTCTCCGCCAGCGCAGGAGTATTGATGAAGCTGGAGCCGAAGGGTCGGCTGATATCATGTCTGCAATATGTGAAACCACTTGATTTTCCAGCGGACATGGTATAAAATGATGCTGGAAACGCAATTAAGCGGCAGCCCGCAGGGTGTTTGCACCACCCCACGGGCCTGTGAAGAGTGTCTCGACCACTCAGCACAACAGTCAAATTGACTGCACCGTAGCCTTATTATACCCAGACACAGCCCTTTTTGCAAGGGCGAAAGGCGGGGAGATAGGGCCTATTGTGTTACGCTCTAATTTTTCGGGCGGTGTTGAGTATTTACGCTCGACACCGCTTTTTGCGTTTCCGGTATGGACCTTGGGGTGGGGCTGGAAACGGCCTCTCCCCGAGGGCCACCCTACCGGAAACCACAGCGTATATATAAGGAGAGGGGGGCACTCTGTAAACGAATGACAGAGGGATGCGCGGTTGCACCCCTCTCCCGTTACTTTTCTGCCCCCGCCGTAGAGCAGGAAGATGCGGCAGATCTTCCGCAGCCCCACGGCACCTTGAAAATCTGGCATTCAGGCCAGCATTGACGACAGAGAAAAAAACACTCTGTCCGGGTGGTGCGAGACCGGAGCGTACCATCCCACATACAACCGATAACATCACCTACAAGGAGGTAATTACGAATGAAAACTAAGTTTAGTTCCCGTAAACTGATGGCGTCCCTTCTGATTGCCATCCTGTCCCTGTCCATCGTCGGTGTAAACATCTTCGGCGGTGCGCTCGGCTACAACGACATTCTGTATGACGGTTACATCAAGGGTAACACGACCCTCGGTGGCAACCTGACCCTGACCGACCCTGCGGCCCGTGACCTGTATAATGACCTTATCTTCACATCCGGAGCACCCGGTTCCGCGTCTGGAAGCGGTTACGGTTCATTCTACATGGGAATCTCTCCCACAACCGGCTACAGAATGGGGATTGGCTACGACGACCCCATCACCGGAGGTGGCGGCGAGACATACACCATTGATGACATGAAGCCCATCGGGAACATCAAGTGGGTGCTCCATGATGGCGTGCTGGTCATCACCAACGATTGGACTGACGCAGAGGTCGAAGCCAAAATCAGCCCTAATGCCGACGAAATTGACCGGCGCATCGCGCGTCAGAGTATGACTCAGATGAACTTCCTGAACTTCGAACATTCCCAGTTAGAAATCACTCCGTTCAGAAATAACTCCAACATCGAGACCATCATCATTGGCGATAATATCGACTACAACGCAGTGCGTGCCCTGTTCGTTGGTTGCGACAATCTGAAGAACATCATCTGTCTCGACAGTGGGTTCGAACGGCTTATCGAGGACAGCGACCTTGATTACGCAATCGTATGTGCCGGCGAGACCAGCGGCGAATTTTACGGTAGCACTACGACCGCATCCGTTCCGGATACAGCCGATAAAATCGCATACCTGAGCAGTAACGACCGCTTAGACTTTGCCAGGTACACCCCTGCCAGCAAGAGCAGTGTAAGCATCGGCATGCCCACCTGCAACAGCACCTACACCTATCCGACCGGGTGGGTCGACAACTGGGTTTACCCCGATGCATCCACCGTTGCGTCCCAGTACGCTCAGGCGAAGCAGTATGTGTCCCAGATGAACCTGCCCGATTGGGCGCTGGCGTACCTGCCCGTCGAGATGGGCGGCACTGAGACTGCCCGCACCGTCGGCGATGTATTCAACTTCGAAAGCGCAACTCTGAAGTCCAACTGGAACGACGGTTCCAATCAGACAGTCACGGAAACTCCCGTGACCGAGCCCGAGACCCCTGTTGTCGACACGGATGCCACCAGCGTCACTTACAGCAACTGGGCCGCTGAGGACATCATCAATGCCATCAGCATGGGCTACCTCGATGACGACCCTGATGTCTTTGGTTATCAGCCTGCCGTCACCGACCTGCTGGGCAGTGACTATACCCGTGCCATCACCCGTGGACAGTTCGCGGCGCTGGCGGTCAGATACTACGAGACCCTGATGGGCGACATCACCGGCGAGGACTACACCATCTCGGTCAATCCCGGCGACGATGTGTTCGCAGACTGCTCCGGCGACACCAACATGGCCAAGGCCTACACGCTCGGAATCCTCGGCGGATACAACAGTGCCGATACCCGTGCCGGCGTATATGTCGGACCCAATGACAACATCACCCGTGAGCAGGCGGCTACCATGCTGACCCGACTCATGGAGAAACTGATTGTAGCCTTCGACTCCGTCGGCCGCACCGGGTGGACTGTCTGGTATGCCGACAACCTGCCCTTCACCGATGAAATCGCGGACTGGGCCTACGATGGCGTTCGAGCCGTATACGGCGTCGGGGCCATGACCGGGACAACCGGCACGACCTTCAGTCCGAAAAGCAATTACACCATCGAACAGTCCATCGTGACCATCATGCGCATCGACAACAACTGGGCCCGTGCCGGTATGGGCTAAAGCCATAACCTAAAACAGCATCCCCCTGCATCACAACCGATGCAGGGGGATTATCCCTTTTATGGGGCATGAATTACAACTAGCCTCCGACAATCCCAAGATTGAACGCATTTGCCACTACGGGCGGCGGACACGCAAAACAAACTGCACCGCCGCCCAACGAATTACAACATTACCCGTGAACAAGCCGCAACTATGCCAACACCGTGGCGGCGGAGCCAAGACCATAAAACTGCCATGTGCCACGGCTCTGCCGCCTCACAATTCAAAACGAAAGAAGGAAGCCCCATGTTTGGACCATTCGGCCGTCCGAAAGGCCACGCAGGAAAGTACGCGCCCAATACCATTCAAAATTTCGGTGGTTGGGACTGGTACTTTGCCTTCCCCAACACATCCATATCCGCACCCATGCCAAACAAACACAACAGCGGAAAATGGATGTACTTCTTCCAAGACAAACAGGGCCGAGCCTTTGCAAACGAAATGTGCGACCTTGCCGTCGGCCAAGGAATCGTACAGGAGGCAAAGGCATCCGCCAAAGATGAAGGTGTTGCCTGCTTCTATATCGACGGCACAGACATCACCGCACATCAGCGCGTCATCCGGTTCTTCCTCGACCACAACATGATACAGCGCACAAAGACCGGAAGACTATACAACATCTCATTCAAGTTTGACCAGCAGACACGCGGCGGCCAATATGGAACTGACTTCACGGCACAAATCAAACTTGAACAATTCGTCAATTTGGACACCGGCGAAATGCTGCCTGACCCCAAGTTGTAAACCACGCACCAAAGCACCCCGCCCCGCACCAATGTGCGCATCCATGTGCCACAAGAGGCGGGACACGAATTACAATGTCGATTGCCCCAACATCAAGAATATCATCACACACCCCGCCCCGCACCAATATGCGCACCAAGGGGCGGGCAACGGTCCAACCCACGACCCGGGCCACGGCGGCATCACCTGACGCACGCCGCCGACACGGGCCATACATCGCCCCAACGGCGGCACCAGCATAAGGCCCCGTGCATCGTCCCGCTGCCCGGCGCCGCAGCCGCCACATATAGCCACAACCAAAGCCACCCTGCCATGTATCAATCTACGATACAAAGCAGGGTGGCTTTATTTTTTTATTGAAACAAAGCCTTGAAACGGAACCGAGCGAATGAGATATGAAACGTGATATCACGTCAAGGCTTCGGGAACAGGTAGGATCAATGTCAGCGTCAGATCTGTGTCCGTAGCTAACAGAAAGAGAAACACAATCGCCTCCACGGTTTTCGCTGTGGGGGCGATTTTTTTGGCTTTCCCTCGTGGCATCCTATCCGGATGCACAGGTGCGGTTGCGAACCCTGCGGCAAAATTATTGATAAAGGAGGAGCATCCGCCATGAGCGCAAAGACCCAGCACTATGCCGATCTGGCCGACCGCACTGTTGCGGAGATCACCAGCGACGCCGCCCATTGGGCCGCATTTCTTTGCA
>NZ_NFHA01000048.1:0-14953 GCF_002159225.1 Flavonifractor sp. An91
TCCTCCAAGGGGTTGCGGTTCTTTTTTATTCGACACCATTTGTCCTTACTCACTATATACCGCTAAAGCTCGGCAAATATTTCTCTTCGTATGCACTCACCGCACGGTGGGTGCATTTTTTGTTTGTCGAAAAATGGCGGCCTCTGCTCAGCGTCCGGTATGTCCGGTCGCTCCATTGCCGCGACCCACCGCTCCGAAATTTGGTTCGCATCCAAATTTCAGAAGACGGAGTAAATCACCATGTACTTTAATAGAGAGGACTATGGTTCAAGGATCAGGAGCTTGCGAAAAAAGCGTGGGCTCACACAGGAGCAGTTGGCAGAGAAGATGAATGTCAGCACTCCATACATCGCAAAAATCGAAACTGGAAAGCAAACTGGCCCAGTCGAGCTGGCCGTAGAGTTTGCAGCATTCTTTGATGTTTCTCTGGATTATCTCCTGGTGGGAAAAGGAGATTTTGCAGAGGAACAGAAGCGTGGACTGCGAATGGCCATCGCTCTACTGTCCGAATTGGAGGCATCCCTCTAAAAACTTTCCATTTTGGGTTGGTAAACTTTCCATTCTGTTTCTGTTGGAAGAATACGCTCGGAGTTACAATCTTCGTGAGATCAAAACATCTCAGCGAACCTTGAAAAACACCGCCCCAGACGGTCATATCCGGCAACTTGAATACCTTAGCTGATCGGGAGAGCGTCAGGCCGAGTGCGCGAAGACCACCTGTGCGGAGCAAATCCGCATCAAAGGACGGCCAAATAAGGTGCAGAGCGATACCCACTCAGGCCAAGGCAGCCTTGGCAAGCTGTCCCCGCCATGACCCCGTCAGCCTACAATGATACTTCTGCTTACGCAGCTCGGAGAGATCCTCGGAGGGGTGAGAGTCCCATGATGTGCGCCAGCACAGTTTAAGTTGCCGCCCTGCCTGGGGAAGTATGCTGAGCTGATGGGAATTCTGAGAGCAGCGCGTAGACAGACTTCATATGCAGGGTTGGCGCTAAGGTTTCGAGTTCGGGGAAAAGGATGGTAACAAGCCTTGAAACAGAAGATTTAAGTTTCGCCCGTTCTCGGACTTTATCGAACCTGTACCTTGTTAGTGACTTTAACTCTTCGTTATGATACAATGTATTTGAGTATCGTCAATTACTCCAAGACGAGGGATGTGTACGTCGCCTATCGGAAGTCCGGTTACTCTAAAAAGTTTTTGGAGGAACACGAGGCAGACATCATCATCCATAAGGCTGCGAAAAAGGCTTTTGATGAAATAGGAGTGAAGAAGCTCCCGACTGTCAAGAGCCTGCAAGTGGAATTTGCCGAACAGCCCACAGCGAAAAAAGAAGCGTATGCCGAACTCAAAAAAGTTCGTGATGAGCTGAGAGACCTTACCGTACACACGGCAAATTACGAAGAATTGCGTGATCTTGAGGAACGAGAGAAGCGCAAAGAGAAAGAGCACGGTCGAGAATGACCGTGCTCAAAACAGCGTCGGAACGATGCGTAGCCGCAGATGAAATCTGCGTTAAGGGGGTTCGGGGATGTTTCCCAGACAAGCGGTTTATAAGCTCCTGCTTCGGCAGGGGCTTATAAATTTTGCACGAGTGGGTACCGCCGTGCCCTGCTTGCCAAGTATGTTTCATCATACGCCTTAATTGCGCAAGTCGCCAAATTTGATATCACAAATCCGCTTGAAATAATCACAATTACGGTAGAGATCATCAAAAGTTCCATGCGCCAGTAACTTACCACTATCCATAACAAGAATTTCGTCGTATTCCTTTATGAGTTTTCCAGAAAAATTATGGGAAACAAAAATAACTGTTTTATCACTATAGTCCAAAATCATCTTTTCAATTTCATACGCAGTCTCAATGTCCAAAGTTGAAACGACTTCATCAAATATCAAAATGCTTACTGAATCGAAAAGGCTTCTAGCTATTTCAATTCTTCTTTGTTCGCCGCTAGATATATTGACTCCTCCATCTACTATTTCACGATCAAGGTCCACATTAACTTTTGCATTTGCAACAGCTTTTTCAAACTGTATAGGATTGTCCGTCCTGGAAAGAGTAATGTTATCACGAACCAAGCCTGAAAACAGGGAAACATTTTCGTTAAGATATGATACGATACGTGATAATTCATGATTACCGATACTTGAAAGCGGCCTGCCCCCAATGTAAATTTGGCCACCTGTTTGCTGGATTTGCTTTTTCAATGCTTTGAACATTGTACTTTTACCAGCACCGTTTTTACCTACAATCAGATACTTTTTCCCTGACTTGAACGTAAATGAAAAGTGATCTACGATATGCTTTCCTTCAACTTCTATGGTTAGATCCTCAAAAAGAACTGTAGGATGCTGTTCAAAAGCATCTGTGCCACTTGAGCGATCCTGTTCAGGAATACCCGGAGCAGTTTGACTGAGTTCATCTATTTTCTTGACGATTTTTTTGACAGAGCGAATGGAGTTTAGACTGAAAACTATGTCTTGCAAAGGTGCAGCCAAATCACTTGCAAAAGAACGAGCAGCAATTACTGTGCCAACAAGTATATCTCCACGAATTACATAAATTAAGCCAAGACCAACTCCCATAAATTGCATAAACCAAGAGAGCATACTGCCTACATTATTAGCTAAAGACATAACCGCATCCACTTCAAATTTTGCATCTTCGCTATCGGAGTTTGCAGCATGAAACTTATCTGCTATGGATTGTTCAATGGAGTAATTCTTTATGGTTGAGTAAGCCCCAAAGTATTCTTTCAGTTTCTGTGTGAAATGAGAAAGTTTTACTGAATACTTTAAGTTCTTGGTGGACAGGGTATTTGCAAAAGCAACTGGCACAAACATTGTAACGAATCCAAATGCTAAGATGGCAAGTGCAAGTTTTGTATTTAGAATAACGAATGACATGCCCAAAATTACAAGCGAGAACAAGCCACCGATCAAACCAAACAACCCATCGAAATATTTTTGTTCTAATATTGTAATGTCATTTACAAATACAGATAAATATTCGCCGCTACTTGCACGTTCCCTCATATTTGCAGTATTCAGCTGTAGCATATTAAGGAACACATCATGTTTGATGTTTTCTTTCGCATTGCATACAAAGCGAGCTTTGACTACACCAGAAGTATAAGTTACAAATCGTTTTGATAGCCATACCGCAAATCCAATGATTAAGAGGCGAAGAATTAACACCTTCTCTGTGCCAACAGTTGCCGAATTAAACAAATCTTGTTGCCAAAAATTCAACCAGGCGTTGATGGAAGGCTCGGCTATCATTAAAAGCACTATAGCAACTATGTACCACTTGTTTTTAATTAAATATCTGAACATTGTCTTTATTTGTGTTTTACGAGTTCATACGCATATCCGGTATGAGTCTCTACCAAAATTGCCAAATTAGAATCCAAATAACACAGGTTGAGTTCAAGTCCAATACCTTCGATCACGAGAATACCATTATCTTTGATTGTATAAGAGCTATCCAGATATGGAGTGGTATTTCCATCTCGAAAATCTTTTACTGTTGTTCCATCAAAAATCATCTGCTCGCTACCGGCAAAATCTTTTCCGTGCAGAATAACATCCCAAGTGCCAACCAGAAGATTCCAATCAAAATTCTGATAGTTGATACCATCTCCCGTGCTACGAACAAGTGCATATTCGGTAAGATTAGAATCATACAATGCTAAATAGTTATCAGTTATTTGATCCGCTTTGTATTCGATTCCAAGATCGGTCAGCTTCAGCGAGCCTGTGGAATACTCAAATTTGCTTGTAATACTCGGAGTGTCGTTCCCATTCTTATAGCCATTCACCGTGCCATCGTTGAACACTAGATACTGCTCGTCAGTCATGGGCACACCGTAGTTAAATAACTTCCAAGTTCCATCAAGCTCAAAGTCAGTTGCCGCCGGTTCCACGTCTTTAGTAAAAACCAAAAAGATAGATGCAGCAACGATTGCCAGCACAATAATAATCGAACCAATTAAGATATAAAGTTTGTTTTTCATGTTTACCTCCAATTACATAAACCATAGAATTAAGAACAACAAAGAGAAACTCAGAACGCCTATCAGCGTAATTAAGAAATAACCCTTTCCTAGCATTCTGATCGTTTGCAAAAAGGAATTATCACGTTTCATTCCACCGGAGTCCCTTGGATACGTTTTTCTTTTAGAATCCTGCAAACAGTGCAGACGGATACTATAAGTGCAATAAACGAAACAACCCCGATCGTCATGGGAAGGATAATTCTTCTGTTCATATTTTCGTACCCCCTTTCATATAAGCATTAATGATTCTTCACACAGCCCAGCAGAGTATTCAATTGATTCTTTTCTAATGTTGGGCAGAAATATGTGCTCCAAAAGGTAGCAGAGCGATTTTAGCAAATTTAAAAAATTGTAATCCAAATGGTATGCCAATAATGGTGATGCACCACATCACCCCAAGCGTACAAGATACAACTGCCAGTTCCCATCCAAAAAACAATATCCAAATTACATTAAGTAAAAAGCTTCCTACGTTGTTAGAAAAAACTACATCTCTACCAAATGGCCAGAACACGAATGAGGCAAATTTAAAGCACTGTAACCCATAACTTTTTATAACTGACCCTCACTATATTCACCTCACAAACATCGGGGCACCGTATTCTTCGCCATATATTATACCACAAAAAGCGTTTTCTACAATGAGAAACGCAAAATTCATCTTGTATTGTTAAAATAAATTTCGACTTCTTGAATTAAAATCGTGATATAATATTATGTGAGGCGTTTTTGCGGTTATTACTTATCCATATTCGTCTCGCAATTTGCAAAGCAAAAACGCTTTATCTCGGATAAAAGCTCCGAAACAACTATGCAAATACGTCAATTTGGTTTATTTTACGCAGAAAGCGTAAAATTCTGTAATATCCTGTCGAATACAGCGTAAGCCTTTGGGTTAGTGAAGCCGCCTTTTCGCCTATACTATAAGCTCAAGCACCATGGCGAACCAATCCTTACGGAGATGACCACTTCGCTCCAAGCCATCCGCAACCGCCGGATGCTCTGGAGCCTGGATGTCATTGAACTCAACAAGCAAATATCAGATCTTACCAGTCAGAATCAAATGTTGGCCACACTGAAACAACAGGGCCTCATTGATCCTGACATTTTTATATCCCAGAACAATGAGTTGACCGAGCAGCTCCGCGCTGTAAAGCTGAAAAAGGAGCGTCTTCTGGCCGTCGATGGCGACAGCACCATCGCCCAAACAAGAGAGCTGATGGAAATCTTGAATGATGGCCCGGACTTCCTTGACAGCTTTGACGCAGAGCTGTTCGGTGAGCTCGTTGAAACGATCATCGTGGAAAGCAATGAGCGAATCCGCTTCCGCCTGAAAAACGGGCTGGAGCTGGCTGAAACCATAGAAAGGACGGTGCGCTGATGGGCAATCGGAAGCAGCCGTTTGGCTATAGGGTGGTTATGGGCGAAATTGCCCTCCATCCGCAGGAATCAAAGCTGGTATCATCGTACACCTCGAGACAGAAACCGCATCCTGCGATTCCTGTCCGGTCTGCCGGATCATTGGGAGCTTACCGTGGCCGGACAGAAATTCCACCTGGTTCACGGCTGTCCCGGCGACGATCATGATACTCGCATCTGGGGCCGGATTGAAAAAGCGAGCGTTACACCTTATGCAGATACGATCTGTATCGTGGGCCATACGCCCACCATATTTCTCACCGGCAGGCCGGATGAAGACCTGTCCATCTGGCACGGAGATGGGATCATCGACATCGACTGCGGCTGTGGGAATCTGAAAGCCCCAAACCGCCGTTTGGCCTGTCTGAGGCTGGAGGATATGGCAGAATTCTATGTAGGCGGAGCTGAAGTGGCCCGCTTGTAATTCAGAATCATAAAAAACGCAGGCAGCGCCAGTTCAAGCGCTGCCTGCGTTTTTTATATATGAGTTTTGCTTCTCTTATTGGTTGACAGCTTCCACAAAACGGGCCAGCACAGCGGCTACCTCCACACGAGTGGCCGTGCCCTGAGGATTCAGCATTCCGGAGCCGGTACCGGTAATGATACCGGTATCCACCGCCCAGGTCATGGCCTGAGCCGCCCAGCTGCTGACAGAAGTGCTGTCAGGATAGTCGCTCAAGCCGCCCTCAACCGCCGGGCTGCCCGCAAACCGCCACAGCATGGTGATCAGCTGCTCGCGGGACAGCGCACTGTCCAGAGCAGTGCCATCGGACACACCGTTCTCCACGGCCCACTGAGCACCGGTCTCATACCAGCTATCCCCGTCAGAGGTATCCACACCGGCATAGCGCGCCAGTACGGTAACGATCATTGCCCGGGTCATATGCTCTTCCGGACTGAAGGTGGTCTCGCCGGTACCAAGGAAGAGCTGGCGGCTGGTAACAAAAGCCACGGTATCAGCACCCCAGTGGGTATCAGGTACATCGGTAAAGTCCATGCTGTTGTCTACGATCTTCACGGTATCACCGTCAGCCAGGGTAACAACCACGCCGGTTTCGGTGGTCAAAGTGGTTTTGATTATTTCCTCGGTGCCGTCGGCTTTCATCAGCACAGCCACGGTACCGGCAGTTACATCGGCCACAGGAATCTCCACCTTGGCAGTGGTGCCAGCGGGCAGATCCAGGGTGATGGAAGCTGCATCCGCACTGTCGTCGGCTGCGGCAACCGCCGGCATGGGCAGCGCCACAGTCTCGCCCGCCTCAGCGGCCTCATTCACCACAGCGGCAGGCAGTTTAACCTGAGCCTCCACCTTACCGTTTTTATCCGTGGTCACCACAGAAGATGCACCATTGGGGGCCTTGGTGGTCTGGGTCATGGAGCCGTCCGGCCGGGTCACAGTGGTAGTGGTGGAGCCATCAGGATTGGTCGTGGTCTCCGTCTTATTGCCAGAGGAACCAGAGCCGGAGGAGCCGCCCTCATCAGGATAATCCGGCAGCTGGGTCAGGGGCAGTTCAGCAGCCACGCAATCAGCAGGCTCAAAGTCCGTATACAGCCCCTTCACCGTACTGACCAGCAGCTGATAGATCGGATTATCTCCGCTCTGTGCCTCCAGTCCAGCCACAATCTGAGCGGTGGATTCGTCCATTTTTTCATCACCGGCGTAGTGGGCTGCAAAGGCGCCAGCCAGCAGAGACTTGACGGTAATGCCGCTATCAGGAACCAGCTCGGTGTTGGCCAGCTGCTGCGCCAGAGCCGTTGCCTGCTCATAGGTCAGTTCAGGATTCTGCTGCATCAGCACGGCGGGCAGCATGGTTTCTACCAGGCCCTCCATGCCGCTGATCAGGAATTCGCCAGCGTACGCAGGGAAGTTATCAATGCCCTCCACCTCGGTAATATGATCGGTGCTGTAGGAGAACTTCTCCTCACCCAGGGTCACATACCGGATGGGACAGGGGCTGGTAACCAGAGAGCCGGTCTCCACGTCGTAGAGCACATTGCCCTGCTCGGTGGTGGTCATGGACACGTCCTGGGAGTGGAAGTGTCCGGTAAATACCAGATTCATGCCGGCATCGGCCAGGGTGTCGGCTACGGTCTCATAGTCCTTCACCAGATACTGGGAGAACATGGTGGGCTGAATGGAGGTGTGGGGCACCAGGCCATGGTGCATCATACCAATGGGCCGGCGGCCGTCCCGGATGGCGTCCTGGATCTGCTCCAGCACCCAGTCCAGCGTCTCCTCGTCCAGTTCGCCCGCGGTCTCCTGGTTGGGATTCTCCTTGTCGTCGTTATAGATGCCGCTGTCCATGACGATGAGGCGGTAGTCGTCGCCCAGATCGACGGCGTAGGACAGGGAGTTGTTGTCCTGGGCCACAGCTTCATCATAGCCGAACTGGGCATAGATGCTGCGGAAATCATCGGTGTCGATGGTATCCACCTGCTCGGTCGCATCATCCACAAACTTTACCGCGTTGGCGTTGGAGATATCGTGGTTGCCGTTGATGACAAAGACCTGGATTCCGGTTTCTTCCTCAAAGGCCGCCAGCTTTTCCGCCAGCAGCTCGTGGTTAACTTTCTCACCATCCTTGGTCAGGTCACCGGGGATAAGCAGATACTCGGCATCGCCCTGAGCGATCTTGTCCAGAGCCGCATCCAGGATGACCTCACTCTCCACCAGCATCTTGCGGTCAGCAGCCAGATATGCCTCAAATGCCGCGCCCGTGCTGCCCAGAACATCAGCATCATACAGATGGTCATCGGAGATCACGGCAACTTTCAGATCATCCGGTTGGGGCTGCACTTCCGTGCCGGAAGTGAGCTCATATACCGCCACAGTACCGGACACCTCGCAGGCGGTCAGCAGCAGGGCCTTCCCCGTAGGGCTGTTTCCGGCGGGAATGAAAGCGAAGCCCTCGGGGGCTACGTCTCCGCCGGTCACAAACTTGTCGTCGTCCTGGGAACCGGGGACGGTGAAGGTGAAGTCCCGGGAGTTGATGTAGTTCACATAAGAGACATTGGCGGGATCGGTAACGTCATAGACCATCACGCCGCCGGTGCGCTCCAGGGCGATGAAGGCATAGATCTTGCCGTCCACGGTGCCCACGGTGACGCTCTCCGCCTCGGGGCCCTTCTTGCCGGAGCGGTCATCCACTTCCGCGTTGTCGTTGGAGCAGTTGAAGTAGCCAGGCAGATACTGGGCGGTGAGGGACTCGAAGTCGTCGCCGCTGATGTAGACCTCCTGGATGCCGGAATCGGTGACCTCATAGAGGGTGAAGGAGCGGCCGCCAAAGAGGTAGTCCTTCTGACTGTTCAGGCCGTCGTAATCCTCAGCAAGGAAAAATACTACCTTGCCAGTGAGGCCGGAGTTGTCGGCGGTGATAGCGCCGGTAGGAGAGGTGTCGCCGTCCTTGAAGTTGCGCTCGTCCTCGTTGAGGTAGTCCCCCCACTCCCGGCTGTCGCCCTCGTTGGCGGTGAGCAGGTAGGTCTTGCCGTC
Source organism: Flavonifractor sp. An91 (assembly GCF_002159225.1). Classification (NCBI taxonomy): domain Bacteria; kingdom Bacillati; phylum Bacillota; class Clostridia; order Eubacteriales; family Oscillospiraceae; genus Flavonifractor; species Flavonifractor sp. An91. The sequence goes on from NZ_NFHA01000048.1 coordinate 8,969, forward strand.
CTTCTCAAAGGCGGCGATGCCGTCGGGCATCCGAATGCCCATCAGGCTCTCGTAGGTCTTGGGGCCGTAAGCTCCATCCTTCTTGTCGATATCCACGGGGGTGGTGCTGTAATCCTCAAAACCGGCGGAGTAGATGCCGGTAAAGGTCTTGGAGGTCAGGTCCAGCACAGCGATGGCGTTGGCCTCCTGGATGGTCACATAGGCATTGCCGCCGGAGACAGCGATGTACTCGGGCTCCAGGTCCACGGAGGGAGCGGTGTCCTTCTTCAGGACGATACCGTCGGACACCAGCTGGTCCCGCTGGGCATCAAAGGCGTCAAAGGTCACCACTGTGGCGGTGCCGGCAGCCACGTCCACCACGCTGACCGAGCCCTTGGGGTCGGCGATATCCTGACCATAGCCCTGCCGGGGCTCGCCCTCGTCGGCAGTGAGGACGGTGTTGTTGTCGGCGAAGGTCACCATGTCAGGCTGCACGCCCACAGTGACCAGCTTCTGAAGGGTCAGGGAACCGTCGGCGTTGCAGGTGAAGAGGGCTACCCGGCCGTTGTCGGCATAACCCTCAGCCTGGAGCGCAGTGGCCAGCACTTTGCCGTCGGGGGAGACGGCCACAGAGGTCATATCGCCGTAGGCAAAGTTCTCATCCGCGGCCTCTACCAGGGCCTTCACATCAATGTCGTTGCCGTCCAGCAGGTCCACGGTATCCTTCTCCTCCAGGGTCTTGAGGGCGATGGCGGTGAGCAGGCCGGACTGGCCGTTGACGGCATAGGCCCAACCGTTGACGGTGTTGTAGGAGACGATCTCCATCACGCCGCCATCCACGTTGAATTCACCGGCTTCATAACCTGCGACCTTAGTCAGGTCCAGGCTGACAGAACCATTTTCCTCACCCGTGGCCTCATAAACTAGTTTGCCAGTATCCGTATACTGGCTCCCGTCCACCTTCTCCAATATTGCCAGCTGCTGCGACTGGTCCGTTTCTGCCGCAAAGGCCGAGGCAATCCCTACTGTCTGCGTCGCCATCAGCAGCGACAGCGCCAGAGAACCCCATCGTTTGACATTAAGCTTCATCTTCATTCTCCTTCTGCCGGGTCCAGGTTCCTAACCGGTGCAGTTGCCCAGTTCACTACAGCGTACAAATCAAAAACAAACGAGCCGAAACACCGACTCGTCTGCCAATTTGCTTTGCTGCCCTTGCGGACCTCTTTTGACTTCCGCGGTCTGTGCAATATATTTTTTATCGCGCAGTTGAATGTTTAGCACCGGTCCCTCCGTTTATCTATACACATCCCGTTAAGCTCCTGTAAAGCTTGTGTAAGGCGTTCCTGTTCCGGTCAGCTGACATAAAAAACAACATCCGACCCTGACACGCTCCCCTGTCAGGGCCGGATGTTATTTCATAGGTTTCTTGTGGTTATGTATGCTCTATAACAGTAGTATAGATGCCGTTTTCCCGTTGGGTGAGCACCGTTTTCATGCCCCAGTCGGTGACACTGCACTGCTCCCCCACCCGGTTCAGGGTAAAGTAGGCCATCCCGCCCCGGCGGCAGGCCTCGTCAGTCTGGGCCGAGATATAATTTCCCAGTGAGTAGTACACCAGCGTCCTCTGCCCGCTCGCTCCGGTCACCCACTCGTAAGGTTGCAGCACATGGGGATGGGTACCCAGCACCACATCAGCGCCGCAGTCGGCAAAAACCTGCGCCCAGTAGCGTTGAGTCTCGTCGGGTTCCGCCGCATACTCAGTGCCCCAATGGACGAATACCAGCACAAAGTCCGCCGCCTCTGCCGCAGCTGTCAGGTCCCGGCGCACCAGGTCCTCATCCTCCAGAGTATGGAGCACATAGGGCGCCTCCTCCGGCAGCGCGTGGCCATTGGTCATCTGAGTATAACTGAGCACGGCACAGGTGATGCCCTGCCGCTCCAGCAGCTGGTAGGGCTGATAGCTGCCATCCTCCACCGGTTGGATACCGGGACAGAGTATCCCGGCCTTCCGATAGAGATTTGCCGTCAGATCGATGGCATCGGTCCCCTTGTCCAGGGCATGGTTGCTGGCGCAACTCACGATATCGAAGCCAGCACGAATTACCGCCTCGCCCACCTCTACCGGTGTACCGAAGGTAGGATAATCGCTGTAGTCCTGGCGCTGGTCCACATAGATGGTCTCCTGATGAAGGCAGGTCACATCATACCGGGCCAGTTCCTCCGCCACCCCGGTAAACAGGTGGTCAAAATTGCCGTCCAGCTTTCGCAGAGCATAGTCGTAGATAGGGCGATGGATCAGATTTTCCCCCAGAGCAGCCACGGTAAGCTCTGCCGTTTCCGGCCGCTCCGGCAGGGTGCTGAGTCCCCAGGAGATCCAGTCCCAGGCACTTACCCGACCGGATCGCTCCTCCAGGGTCAGACGGTTTTCCGGCGTAAAGGACCAGCTCTTCACCTCCACCCCAAGGTCAGAGGCCATCCAGATGGGTTTGGCGGTCTCCCCGGTCCAGTCGTAGATGAAGATGTGCTGGGACCAAACCTGCTCCTCCGTCTCCTCCTCCCAGAAAGGACGGCTCTGCCCATAGCGGCCCTGCCGCCAGCACAGGAGCATCAGTTCCCGCCGTCCGTCGTGGTCGATATCACACCAAAGCACATCCTGAACCGGCTCGTCCGGTTCCGACTGCCAGACCTTTTCATCTCCGCTCCACAAAGCTACCCGCCGGTTCTCCAGGGTAATACGCTCCGGCTCGCCCCAGGCAGGTTCTCCGGCCAGATCAGCTGTATGCCAGACCACCCACTCCGGCGGGTCGTCTTCTTGGGCAGCCCACCAAAGGCCGATTACCAGCAGACAGGCGCCAACTGCCAGCGCAGCCAGGAGCCCCCGTCTCACCATGAATTGCTCCGATAGCTTTCTGTCCAGGTGGGCTTGACCAGGCTGTCTCTGCCCTCCCAGTTATAGTTGCCGTCGGGGCCAACCCACTCGCCGATCATCTGCCGCCACTGGGTATCGGTCAGGCGCTGCTCCATCGGCCAGGTAAATTGATAGAAGTCGTACACTGCACCGGAGGCCAGCCGCAGGGTCCCGTCCACGGGCACCACCACCACGATCTCCTGAGGCATGGCGTTTGCAATTTGTAGCACCGTACCATTGGGATCGGTAGCAATATCGGTCACCAGCGAGGCGGGGATCTCCTGGGTCTCCAGGTAGTCGCTCTCCGCTTTGTCCTTGACCGCCTCGATCCAGAAGTGCTCCAGATTGCCGCCATAGGTGCGGATCAGCTCATACTCCTCGTCGGTCAGGGTCTCGTTCCGCAGTTCCTTTTCCGAAATGGTCTGGAGCTGCTTGGCCAGCTGCGCCAGGCGGAACAGGTTCTCCTTATCCTCATCATTGATGAGCCCGTACTTGTCCAGCCCCTCGGCAGTCTGCTGGGCCAGCAGATAGAACCGGCGGAATACCTCCGGCTCCGGCTCCACATAACCCCGGTCATCCACTTCTTCGATATAATCGCCGCCCATCTCTGCCATGACCTGCTTGGCATAGAGGACGGTATCATGCTTGAGCTCGGTAAAGCTGCCTGCAAAGGTCTCCAGGCTCTTTTGCTGCCAGGCCTGGCTGGTCATAAAGGAGGGGTACCCCTCCCCCTTTTCCTCCAACAGAGGCATCAGGGTATACAGCCAGCTGGAGTAGAGGCTGGCGTTCCATGCGGACTCCGGAGCCTGGGCAATGGTGCTCCGGAGCCGGTCCATGTTTTCCGTAAAGCCCGGATATTGGGTAGCACCCTGCTGGCTCAGCAGATCCAGAGCCAAATCAGAGCCCATAGCCGCCGGCACATCCAACACGTCGGGCAGCATCCGTTTGTCTCCGCCAGCTGTCTCCTTCACCTGGCTGTACACCAGCTTCTGCATGATGGCAGCGTCAATGGTGAAGCGCTGACCCATGAAACGGAAACCCTTGTTCAGCTCCTGGATATCCTCCGTTCCGTCCCAAACTGGCACAGAGTTGATGGCCGGCGGGTCCATAGTCTCAATGGCGGCTACAAAAGTATCAAAAGCCTTATCGCTGCCCGGCAGATCGACCGCTGCCGGAAGGCCACCGTAAGCCGTTTCAATGGCGGGCCTATAGTCATAGTAGCTCAGATCGTCGCTGGCTCCCGCAAAGAAGGAGGTGACTGTGTAGATCATCTCCCAGTCAGACTGATTGCCGTCAGCCATGGCCAAATTCATGAGCAGTGCGCTGCGGCTCATGTCCTCGTCCTTCTGGCCAAAGTTCACCTGTCCATACCACATCATAGCACGGAAGTACTGCTCCAGCACCTGGTCGCCCTCGTAGTATCCCCGGGGGATGAACTGAGTGTAGTCCATAAAAGTCTCACTGATCCCGCAGGTATCAATGCCGGCAGCGGCGTTGATCCGGTCTACCTCCGCCTCTGCCAGATCAGCAGCGTAATCAGGGATCTGGACCGACGGGTCCTGCAGCACGGCTGCCACCGCGAAGAAGGCCACGTTGCGGCGGGCAGCCTCCTCCCATTCGCTGCCCTCAAGGGCATCATACTGTGCCATACTGCTCTCCAGCATTCCCTTGCTCAGATTAAGCAGACCGTCAGCCAGGTAATTCTTTTCCGTCCGGCTGAGCAGCAGGCTGAAATACAGGTGATAGGTATGCATCATGGAATCCACGGTTACAAAGTTAGGAACCAGGTTGTACCGGTTGCTCTCGTACACCTCAAAGAACTCGTGACCATAGCTGTTGGTCACCACAAAGAGGTTCTCCTCCAGCTTGCTCATCGCATCGTCGGACAGATAGAACTGGTCCGTGTTCATCACATTGGTCAGCCCCGGCGCCACGGTATAGGCCGGTACTGATGGGGTTATCTGGGCCTCCTCTGCCCCGGCAAAGTTCAGCAGCTGAATGCGGGAGATAGATTGGACCGGGCCAACATTTTGAGTCTGCTCTTCAGGCATGGGAAATAGCTCTTCCATGGAGTCAGACAGTTTCTTACTGCATCCGGCCAGTAAACCAGTGGAGGCCATCAGCAGCGCGCCGGCGGTCAGAGCCGCTGTGACCCGCGCCGCTCTGTTGCGCCGCCGGCGGCCAGGTTCTGTGCGATTCCCGTTCATGGAAACTCCTCCTCATTTAATGGTTATGGAATCATCTTCCTGTCCTCTACGAGGTCAGTATACCATACTCCTTTCTTTCAGAAAAGGAAGAAATCCTCCATTCTCATCAAAGGCGCCGCCCTCTTTGCCATACCCCTATTCCATTTTTCATATCCCTGTCAGCCTTTCATTCCGCTGTGCGCCAGTTCGTTTCTCTCCGTCCTGTAAAACAGTTTTTTGTTTCGTCTATTTTGACTACAGATAATCAGAGCTAGAACATTTAGGCTGAAACAAATTTACAGAATCATTCATTTTCTCAATTTTATGCACAAAATTGTCGAAAAACCTCAAAAAATGCAAATTACAGATGAGCTTTCCCGAACACCGGGACGTCATATATATTACAATTATGTTGATTTATGTAAGTCAAACTGGTATAATATGGTGGACGGTGTAGCCAATTAATTGGGCATTTTATATCATCCGCTTTGATGATGAGACAAAATTTCTATTTTGTCTACAGTGAAGGAGGTTGATATGAAGAAGTACGATATGTGCGTATGTCATGTGTGTAGAGAGGGGGGGAGTGTACTCTGCTCAAACAGTGGGATTCCATCCTTAACGGATTGATTGCACCTGAGCAAACGAGATACGGCTGCCCCATAAATGTGGGCAGTCTATCAAACGACACCATTGTCCAGCGACACCGTCTTTACCCAGGTACGCGGAGGCGTACGTGCACAAAATTTAGGAGGGAAAGCAGATGAAACAGATCACCCGGCATATTCTGAGCTTAGGCCCTGTTTGAAAAATGTGTAGTTTTGTTCTAAAACAACAAGATAGCAATAGCGGCAAGGTAGACGAAGGCCAGAAAAGAGGCATCCAATTTGTCATATCTGGTAGCAACTCTCC
>NZ_NFHA01000049.1:0-14254 GCF_002159225.1 Flavonifractor sp. An91
CTGCATTAGCAGCGCGCCCCTGTTTTGTTATGCAGAGAAAAAAGTGCAAAAATGGATCATTTTTGGCCTCCATGGATTGGAAAGAAAAAATCCGCATAGAAAATCGGGCTGAGGCAAAGCTATGGTCGGATCACCGATCCAACAAAACGATTGCAAAGGAGATGCAACATCATGTCCAACAGCAACAGCAATCAGCCCGTGGTTTCCAGCGCTCGCGAGGCCCTGAACAAGTTCAAGATGGAGGCCGCCGCCGAGGTGGGCGTCAACCTGAAGCAGGGCTACAACGGCGATCTGACCAGCCGTGAGGCCGGCTCCGTGGGCGGCCAGATGGTTAAGAAGATGATCCAGGCCTACGAGAACGGTATGTCCGGCAAGTAAAACGCCATCAACAGAGATCCGCTCTGAACAACGTGGAAGAGCCGCCAGTCAATGGACCGGCGGCTCTTCTGCGCTTTTACAGGCCAGAGCCTGCCATTGGTCCGGGGCCTCCTCCGGGCTCAACAGGCAGGCGTTTGCCAGACATCGGTACCGGGTCCCCCGGAAGGACACCACGTCCCCCATGGCATAACCGTCCCGGTCCCCTGCCGGGCGGCTCCACAGGGGTACACCTGACCCATCCAGCCCGATGGGCTCGTAGAGCTCCGGGGTGCGCTCCGGTACCACACCGGCGCTGGCGCGGTGGTCCAGGGTCACCTGATAGAGCTGGGGGTCCCCCACAGCATTGAAACCCTGGCGGACATAGTCTCCCGTCTGATACACCGTGCCGGGCGTGAATTCCGGATAGACCCAGGCCACCTCCATAGCCCGGGCGGGCTCCAGCTGGGCGGCAAAGAGCTGGAGCAGATGGTGAAATTGTTGTCCCTGTCCATCCATATCCCACATATGGCTACCCTCCCTTTTACCTATGGTGAAACAGGGGCCTTTGTTGTACGTTTGCATACACCCAACACAAAAAACAAGGAGACCCGCCGTTGGGCGGGTCTCCTTGTTTTGAACAGAGAGGTAAGAGAGAGAGGAGAATGGTTTGTCATTTGTACCTGACGCTGTTATCATATCCGTTTTTCGCCAAGGGATGGTGAACAGGCTGTGAACAGATTCTGAAGGAATGATGAAGCTTTTCTTTCGCAGGCTTTTGGTATATTCCTGCCCGCCGCCGCCATACTAAGGCCATCAAGGAAGAAACAGGGGAACGAGCATGGAAACATTTAAGCTGAAAACCGCCGTCTCCTTTGGAAAGGACGCCCTGGCTGCCCTGGAGGAGCTGGCCGGCGGGCGGGTGATGGTGGTCACCGACGATTTTCTGGCCAAATCCGGCCTGCTGGACCAAGTGAAAGCCCGGCTGCCCGGCTGCACCGTGGAGACCTTTACCGGCGTGGTGCCCGACCCGCCTCTGGAGGTGGTGGCCCGGGGAGCCAGGGCTCTGGCCGACTTCAAGCCCCAGGCGGTGGTGGCCTTCGGGGGCGGCTCTGCCCTGGACTGTGCCAAGGCCATGGTGGAGTACGGCAAAAAGCTGGGGGCTACCGGGGAGATTTCCTTCTGGGCCGTACCCACCACCGCCGGCACCGGCTCGGAGGTCACCTCCTTCGCCGTGCTCACAGACAGCCAGAAGGGAGTGAAGTACCCCCTGGTGGACGACGCCCTGCTGCCCCATCGGGCGGTGCTGGACCCGGTCTTTCTTGCTGGGGTGCCCGCCAAGGTGACGGCGGACACCGGCATGGACGTGCTCACCCACGCCGCCGAGGCCTATGTGGCCGCCGGGGCCAATGTGTATACTGACGCCCTGGCGGAAAAGGCCTTTGCCCTGGCCTGGAGCAGCCTGCCCGCCGCCTTTCACGGGGAGCAGGAGGCCAAAGGGCATATGCTGCTTGCCTCCAATCTGGCGGGCATGGCCTTTAATGGAGCCGGGCTGGGGCTAAGCCATAGCATGGCTCACGCCCTGGGTGGGCGGTTCCACATTCCCCACGGGCGGCTCAACGCCATGCTGCTGCCCCATGTGATCCGCTTCAACGCCGCTGACCGTCATACGGCGGAGCGGTACGCCGCCCTGGCCAAGGCCTGCGGCCTGACGCCCACGGCCAGAGGTTTGGCCTTTGCCATGGAGCGGCTGCGGGGACGGTTGGAACAGCCGGGCCGCCTGTCGGAGTGCGGGGTGGACGCAAAGACAGTGCGGGACCAGGGGGACGAGATCGCCGCCGCTGCCCTGGCCGACCTGTGCGCCCCCTCCAATCCCCGGCCTGTCACCCCCCAGGACATCAAGGCCATTCTGCGGGAGCTGGCGTAATGGGGGAGCAGCTACTGTCGGTGGGCATCGACATTGGAACCAGCACCACTCAACTCATCCTGTCCCGGCTGACCCTGGAGAACCGGGCCACCCCCTTCACGGTGCCCCGGGTGTCCATCGCCGGGCGGGAGGTGCTCTACCGCTCCGCCATCCACTTCACCCCGCTCCTGTCCGATACTGTCATCGACGCCGCCGGGGTGCGGGCCATTGTGGAGGAGGAGTACCGCAAGTCGGGCTTTGACAAGTCCCAGGTGGACACCGGGGCGGTCATCATCACCGGGGAGACCGCCCGGAAGGAGAACGCCCAGGAGGTGCTCTCCGCCCTGTCGGAGTTCGCCGGGGACTTCGTGGTGGCCACCGCCGGGCCCGACCTGGAGTCCATCCTGGCCGCCCGGGGAGCGGGTGCGGACGAATACGCAAAGGAACATCACACGACCGTATTACACTTTGATATCGGTGGAGGCACCGCCAACCTGGCTTTATACCAAAATGGAGAGCTGGTGCGTACCGGCTGCCTGGACGTGGGCGGGCGGCTCATTAAGCTGGATAGGAACGGGCGGGTCACCTATGTGTCGCCGGTGTTTGCACGGGCGGGATGTCCCGCCCCGGCGGTGGGTCAGCGGATCACGCCGGAGGGCTTGCAGCCCACCCTTCAAATCATGGCGGAGGCGTTGGAGCAGGCGGCGGGCCTGCGGCCCGGCCGGGACAGGCTGGACGCCTTTCTCACGGAGGGCACCCGCTGGACGGTGGAGGAGGTACCGGTGGTGTCCTTCTCCGGCGGGGTGGCCGACTGCATCTATGATCCGCCATCGGATTGGCTGGCCTTCGGAGATATGGGCGTGCTGCTGGGCAGGGCCATCGCGGCCTCCCCGGCCTTCCAGAAGGCGGGCCGGTTCCGGGGGGCGGAGACTATAAGGGCCACGGTGGTGGGGGCGGGGAGCCACGCCACCGATTTGTCCGGCTCTACCATCTTCTACCGGGATATCACCTTCCCCCTGAAAAACATCCCCATCCTCAAATTAGCTGCTGGGGAGGAAGGGGGACCGCCGGAAAAACTGGCAAGGCGTATTCGGGACAAGCTGAGCTGGTACCAGGACCAGGGGGGGCTGGTGCAGTTGGCCCTGGCTCTGCGGGGGGAGAAAAATCCCTCTTACAGCCGCATCCAGGAGCTGGCCCAGGGAGTGGCCGAGGGCCTGATCCCCCTGGTGGAAGCGGGCTTTGTCCCCATCGTGGCGGTGGAGGCCGACCAGGCCAAGGTGCTGGGTCAGGCCATGGCCGCCCTGCTATCCGGCCCCCTGCTCTGCCTGGACGGAGTGGAGATGGACAACGGGGACTATATCGACATCGGCGCCCCGGTGGCCGGGGGCGCGGTATTACCCATCGTTATTAAGACCCTTGTATTTCACAAATCGTAGCCGCAAAAGGAGCGATCACATGATACTCAAGACCAAGCTGCTGGGGCACGTCTATGAATTCAAATCGGTGAAGGACGCCCTGGCCAAAGCCAATGAAGAGAAGTCGGGAGACCGGCTGGCGGGTATTGCCGCCGAGAACGCCGAGGAGCGGGTGGCGGCAAAGGTGGTGGTAGCCAACCTGACTCTGGCCGATCTGCGCAACCACCCCGCCGTCCCCTATGAGGAGGACGAGGTCACCCGCATCATTCAGGACGACGTAAACGAGAAAATCTACGACCAGATCAAGAACTGGACGGTGGCCGAGCTGCGGGAGTGGCTGCTGGCGGAGAACCACGACGGCGACGCCATCCGATGGGTGAGCCGTGGCCTGACGGCGGAGATGATCGCCGCCGTGGCCAAGCTGATGAGCAACATGGATCTCATTTACGCCGCCAAGAAGATCAAGGTCACCGCCCACTGCAACACCACCATCGGCCTGCCGGGCACCCTGTCCTGCCGGCTCCAGCCCAACCACCCCACCGACGACCCCGACGGCATCCTGGCCTCTCTGTTGGAGGGCCTGACCTACGGGGCGGGGGACGCGGTGCTGGGCCTCAACCCGGTGGACGATTCGGTGGAAAGTGTGCGCCGGGTGCTGGATCGGTTCCACGAGGTGCGCAACCGCTGGAATATCCCCACCCAGATCTGTGTGCTGGCCCACGTCACCACCCAGATGGAGGCGGTGCGGAAGGGGGCTCCCTGTGACCTGATCTTCCAGTCCATCGCAGGGTCCCAGAAGGGCAACGAGGCCTTCGGCCTGGACGGCAAGCTCATTGAGGAGGCCCGGCAGCTGGCCCTGAAGGAGGGTACCGCCGTGGGGCCCAACGTAATGTACTTCGAGACCGGCCAGGGCTCCGAGCTGTCCTCCGAGGCCCACTTCGGGGCGGACCAGGTGGTGATGGAGGCCCGGTGCTACGGCTTTGCCAAGCGGTTCCAGCCCTACCTGGTGAACACGGTGGTGGGCTTCATCGGGCCGGAATATCTGTATAATTCCAAGCAAGTAATACGGGCTGGATTGGAGGACCACTTCATGGGCAAGCTGACCGGCATCCCTATGGGGTGCGACGCCTGCTACACCAACCACATGAAGGCCGACCAGAACGACATCGAGGATCTGGCGGTGCTGCTCACCGCCGCCGGGTGCAACTACTTTATGGGCATCCCCCACGGGGACGACGTGATGCTCAACTACCAGACCACCGGCTTCCATGAGACCGCCGCCCTGCGGGAGATGTTTGGCCTGACTGCTATTCCCCCCTTCCAGCGGTGGCTGGAGGACATGGGCTTTGTGGAAAATGGCAAGCTGACCCCCCTGGCGGGTGACGCGTCGGTGCTGCTGGGGTAAGGAGGTTTTGAATTTGGATGAAAAAGAACTGCGCTCCATGGTGGAGCGGATGGTGCTGGAGCTGGCGGGGAAGCCTGCTGCCGTGACCACGGCCCGGCCTGCCCCCCGGCAGGAAGACGTGAGCCAGGGTTGCCTGGAGGATATCACCCAGATCGACCTGCGGCGGCAGTACCTGGTGGACAACCCCCGCAGCGGCCAGGCCTTTCAGGATTTGAAGTTAAAAACCCCGGCCCGGCTGGGGCTGGGGCGAGCGGGGGCTCGGTACCGAACCATCTCCATGCTGCGGATGCGGGCCGACCACGCCGCCGCCCAGGATTCGGTGTTCTCCCATGTGCCCGATGAATTTGCTGTGCAGAACGGTTTTGTGCCCGTTCAGACTCTGTGCCAGACCAAGGACGAGTATTTGACCCGGCCCGACCGGGGCCGCCGGTTTGACGAGGAGAATCAGGCCGTCATCAAAAAGACCTTTGGGCAGAACCCGAAAATTGCCCTGGTGGTGGGGGATGGACTCAGCTCCGCCGCCATCGAGGCCAACGCCGTGGACTGCCTCCAGGCGGTGCGGGCGGGCCTGAAGGCCTACGGCCTGGAGGGCGGCCCGGTACTCTATGTAAAGTACTGCCGGGTGGGCGCCTCCGACCACATTGGTGATCTGACGGGCGCGGAGGTGGTCTGTATGCTGGTGGGGGAGCGGCCCGGCCTGGTGACCGCGGAATCCATGTCGGCCTACCTGACCTACAAGCCCCACATCGGCATCCCCGAGTCCAAGCGCACCGTGATCTCCAACATCCACAAGGGGGGCACCACCGCCGTGGAGGCGGGCGCCCATATTGCGGAACTCATCAAGACCATGCTGGAAAGGAAGGCGAGTGGAATTGACCTGCGTTGAGGATACCAGCGGCAACGGGGCCCTGCACGGCGGGGCGCGCGTCAGCGCGTACAAGCGTTTTGCCGCCAGGCAAAACCTTGATGCCGGGCGAATTCACTTCGCCCGAGCAGATGAAAATACACTTGGGGTCCCCGCGGGGCCTGCCCCGTGGGGAAAGTTTGAAGGGGTGACGGTATGACAGGCGATCTGATCCCGGCCAAGGTACTCTCTACCCGCACCATTGCCAACGTCAGCGAGACTTTGGCCAAAAAGCTGGGCCTGCCCAAACAGTACCGCTCTATCGGCCTCATCACCGCCGACAGCGACGACATGACCTACTGCGCCCTGGACGAGGCCACCAAGGCGGCGGCGGTGGAGGTGGTGTACGGCAAGTCCCTATATGCCGGTGCGGCCAATGCCTCCACCGCCCTGGCCGGCGAGGTCATCGGCATCCTGGCCGGGCCCAACCCGGCGGAGGTTCAGTCCGGCCTGCGGGCCTGCGTGGACTTCATGAACAGCGGGGCGGGGTTCCGCTCCGCCAATCAGGATGACTCCGTCATCTACTTTGCCCACACCGTCTCCCGCACCGGCACCTACCTGTCCAAGGTGGCCGGGGTGCGGGAGGGGGAGGCCCTGGCCTACCTCATCGCCCCGCCTCTGGAGGCCATGGTGGGTCTGGACGAGGCCATGAAGGCCTCCGACGTGGAGCTGGTGGCCCTCTTTGAGCCCCCCAGCGAGACCAACTTCGGCGGCGGCCTGCTTACCGGCACCCAGTCCGCCTGCGACGCGGCGGCAGCCGCCTTTGCCGAGGCGGTAAAGGCGGTGGCGGACCATCCCAAGGAGGTGTGATCCTATGGAATTTGATAAAGATCTGAGATCGGTTCAGGAGGTCCGGGACCTGCTGGCCCAGGCGAAAAAGGCCCAGAAGGCCCTGTCCGTCATGACCCAGGAGCAGCTGGACGCCATCACGGCGGCCATCTCCCAAGCTGGTGCCCAGCACGCCCGGCGGCTGGCCGACATGGCGGTGGAGGAGACCGGCTTTGGCCGGAAGGAGGACAAGGAGATCAAAAACCGCTTTGCGGCGGAGACCTTGTATGAGGCCATCCGGGACCAAAAGACCCACGGCATTCTGGCCGAGGACAGGGAGCATCGGACGGTGGACATCGGCGTGCCGGTAGGTGTGGTGGCCGGCCTGGTGCCCTCCACCAACCCCACCTCCACGGTGATCTACAAGGCCATGATCTGCATGAAGGCGGGCAACCCCATCGTGTTTTCCCCCCATCCGGGCGCGGCCAACTGCATCCAGGAGACGGTAAATGTGATCCGCCGGGCGGCGGAGGAGGCGGGGGCTCCGGCGGGGGCCATCTCCTGCATTACCACCCCCACCATCGAGGCCACCAATGCCCTCATGCGCCATGACACCACCCGGCTTATCCTGGCCACCGGCGGCGCGGCCATGGTGAAGGCGGCCTACTCCTCCGGCACCCCCGCCATCGGCGTGGGCGCCGGCAACGGCCCGGCCTATATCCACCACACCGCCAATGTGGAGCGGGCGGTAAAGCGCATCCTGGACTCCAAGACCTTTGACAACGGCACCATCTGCGCCAGCGAACAGAGCGTCATTATGGAGGCGCGAATGGAACCGGCGGTAAAGGCCGCCCTCCGTGCCCAGGGGGCCTATCTGCTGGACGAGGAGGAGACACGCCAGCTCTCCCGCTTCATTCTCCGGCCCAACGGCACCATGAACCCGGCCATCGTGGGCAAGAGCGTGTCCACCGTGGCCCAGCTGGCAGGCCTGAACCGGGTGCCCCCCTCCGCCCGGGTGCTGGTGGCCCGGGAGACCGGGGTAGGCAAGGGCCACCCCTATTCCAGCGAGAAGCTGGGCCTCATCCTGGGCTGCTTTGTGGAGCCCGACGAGGAGGCGGTGCTGAATCGCTGCATCGAGATCCTGGAGTGGGAGGGAGCGGGCCACACCTTCTCCATCCACACCGAGGACGAACAGGTAGCCAAGCGCTTTGCCGCCGCTGTCCCCGCCAGCCGTGTGCTGGTGAACACCCCCTCCGCCCTGGGCGGTATCGGGGCCACCACCTGCCTGTTCCCCGCCCTCACCCTGGGCTGCGGCGCGGTGGGCGGGTCGTCCAGCTCCAACAACATCGGCCCTCTGGACCTCATTAATATCAAGCGGGTGGCCTGGGGCGTGAAGGAGCTGGAGGAGCTGCGGGGGAGCAGCCCGGCCCTTTCCTCCTGCACCGTAGACGAGACCCTGCTCAACCGGCTGGTGGAGCAGATCATGGGGAGGCTGAGGTAAGATGAGCGAAGTCAACGCCGACGGCGTGCTGCTGAACCCCCATGAGGCCATCTTGCAGGAGGCCCAGAACCTGACCAACTCCCTGATGGCCGAGCGCCCCCAGGGGCTGGAGGAGGACATGGAGCACGATGTCCAGGCTGCCAACGGGGAGGAGGCCGGCGAGGCGGGGGGAGCGCCCCATCTGCCGGTGGCCGATACGCCCCGGCAGGCCCCCAAAAAGAAGGCCCAGCCGGGCCGGGGCAGAAGAAGCAAACCGGCTCCAGCCCAACCGGCGGAGCCTATGAAACAGACAACTGACAGGAGGAAACAGAACATGGCAAATACAAACGCGCTGGGTATGGTGGAGACCAAGGGACTGGTGGGGGCCATTGAGGCCGCCGACGCCATGGTGAAGGCCGCCAATGTGCAGCTGGTGGGCAAGGAGCAGGTGGGCGGCGGTCTGGTGACCGTCATGGTCCGGGGCGACGTGGGTGCGGTCAACGCCGCCACCGACGCGGGCGCTGCCGCCGCCGAAAAGGTGGGGGAGCTGATCTCCGTCCACGTCATTCCCCGCCCCCACGCCGAGGTGGACCACATCCTGCCTCACGGCGGCGAGGGCATGAGCGAATAAATGGAGCTGCTCACCCGTGAGGACGTGCGACGGATGTCGGACAACGGCACCCGGGGGCCGGTGGTGGTCAACAAGGACCAGAAGCTGACCCCCGGGGCCCGGGACTGGCTGGCCGCCCACAAGATTCAGGCGGTATTCCCTCAGGGGCGGGAGGATGCCGGCGCACCCGCCCCTGGTAAATACCGTACCCTCTTCGGCGCCACTTTGAACGAAAAGCCGGAGCATATGACCCACCTCAAGGGCAACATCCTGGTGCGTAAGGACCACCCCCGCATTGCCTTCCGGGGGATGATCGACGCCCTGGAGGGGGAGATTATGCTGGCCCAGCAGGCCTCCCAGGCCTATCCGGCCCTGGTAAAGGAGCTGGAGGAGGCCCTGGCCCTGGTGCGGCGGCTCATCCGGTGCGACGTGCTGGACGAGCCGGTGGGGGAGCTGCGCCTGTGCGGCTACGACGCCGGGCAGCTGCGGGAGTACTCCCACTACCCGGACAAGTACCTGGGCCAGCCCCACTTTCTGCCCGCCTACACCGACAGGCCCGCCCTGCTGGCGGTGAACAAGGTGCGTACTCTGGTGCGGCAGACCGAGCTTTCGGCCTACGCCGCCTTCAAGGACGTGGAGGGCAACGTGACCCGGGGGGACATCATCCTGGCCCTGAACCGGCTGTCCTCCCTCATGTGGATCATGATGATCAAGCTAAAGGCGGGACAATATGAACACGCTTAATACCATCAATATCGAGGCCCTGGCGGAGCAGATCGTCCGCCGCTTGACGGTGGAGGTGGAGGCCAGCGGCCGCCATGTCCACCTGTCCCGGGCCGATCTGGATACCCTCTTTGGCCCCGGCTTCCAGCTGACCCGGGTAAAGGACCTGTCCCAGCCGGGGCAGTTCGTATGCGCCCAGCGGGTTACCCTGGAGGGACCCAAAGGGTCCATTCCCAACGTGGTGGTGCTGGGCCCTGAGCGGAAGGAGAGCCAGGTGGAGATCTCCCTTACCGACGGCGTGGTGCTGGGCATCATGCCCCCGGTGCGGCTGTCGGGGGATATTACGGGCACCCCCGGCATCACCCTGCGCAACGGCGAACGGGTGCTGCGGCTGGACCGGGGGCTCATCGCCGCCAAGCGGCACATCCACATGACCCCGGAGGACGCCGCCCGCTTTGGAGTGGAGAATGGCCGGGAGGTGCGGCTCAAGTGCCTCACCCAGCGGCCTCTGACCCTGGAGGGGGTGGAGGTGCGGGTGTCCCCCCAGTTCGCCACCTTCGCCCACATTGACTACGACGAAGCCAATGCCTGCGGCTTTCAAAAGGGCGACCGGGCGCTGATTCTGCCGTGAGGCTGGAGTGGCGGGGGCGCACCCTGGTGATCACATGGCTGCCGGTGGGGGCCATGGGGCGGCTGGCCGCCCTGGCCCCGGCCAGTCCGGGGGAGACCGAGGTGCTGGCCGCCCTGCTGGCGGGGGCACGGGTGTGCCTGGAGCGGAAGGCGCTGGAGTACCGGCTCTACCGCCGCACCGCCCCGCCGTCAATCTATCGCCGCTGCCTGTCCCTGGAGCGGCAGCTGAGGGAGATGGGAATCTGTGTTGCTGGGACAGGTGGCCGGTAAGGTATGGGCCACGAAAAAAGCCCCCAACCTGACCGGTCAGGCCTTCCTGACGGTGGAGGTGGGGGACAGGCTGCTGGTGTGCGCCGACTGCGTGGGGGCGGGTGAGGGCGAGCGGGTCCTCATCGCCACCGGTGGGGCGGCCCGCATCGCTGCCGGGGCAAATGTGCCGGTGGACGCCGCCATCATCGGGATCATTGATCCATAAGGGGGCGGCCCACCTGCCGCCCCGTTTCACAAAAGGGAGGGACAGTTTATGTCCATCAACGAGATCATCGTCTATCTGATGGTGCTCTTTATGGCCCTGGGGGCCATCGACCGCATATTGGGCAACCGGTTCGGCCTGGGAGAGAAGTTTGAGGAGGGCATCATGGCCATGGGCTCTCTGGCCCTGGCCATGATCGGTATCATCTGCCTGGCCCCTGTGCTGGCCAACCTGCTGCGGCCGGTGGTGGTGCCCTTCTATCAGTTCCTGGGGGCCGACCCGGCCATGTTCGCCGGTACCATCCTGGCCAACGACATGGGGGGAGCCCCCCTGGCCCAGGAGCTGGCACTGACGGAGGAGGCGGGCCAGTTCGGCGGCCTCATCGTAGGGGCAATGCTGGGCCCCACCATCGTCTTTACTATTCCGGTGGGCCTGGGCATCATCAAGGCGGAAGACCGGCCCGCTCTGGCCACCGGCGTGCTGGCCGGCGTCATCACCATCCCCATCGGCAGCTTTGTGGGCGGCCTGGTGGCGGGATTCCCGGTGATGATGGTGCTGCGCAACCTGCTGCCCATCGTGCTCTTTGCGGTGCTCATTGCCCTGGGGCTGGCCTTTGTGCCTAACGGCATGGTGAAAGGCTTCCAGGTCTTTGGCCGCATTATCGTTATCATCATCACCATCGGTCTGGCCGCCGCCATCATTGAGGCCCTGACGCCCCTGACTATTATCCCTGGCCTCAACTCCATTGAGGAGGGCATCGGCATTGTGGGTGATATCGCCATCGTGCTGGCGGGCGCCTTCCCCCTGGTGTACGTCATCACCAAGGTGTTTAAAAAGCCCCTGATGAAGCTGGGCAGCCTGCTGGGCATGAACGACGTGGCGGCAGCCGGGATGGTGGCCACCCTGGCCAACAATATTCCCATGTTTCAGATGATGGGCGACATGGACCGCAGGGGCAAGATTATCAACGTGGCTTTTGCTGTGTCGGCGGCCTTTGTGTTCGGTGACCACCTGGGCTTTACCGCCGGCTTTGATTCCACCATGATTTTCCCCATGATCGTGGGCAAGCTGGTGGGCGGCGTCACCGCCGTGGCGGTGGCCATGTTCCTCACCCGAAAGGAGACCAGTCATGGACAAGCATAAGCTGGAAAAAATCATCCGCCAGGTGTTGCTGGAGCACCTGGGGGGCGGGGTGCAGGCGGTGAAGGTGCCCGCCCTCACCATCACCGAGACCCACCGGATGAACACCGGTAACCCCGGTGACAAGGTGTATACCCGGGACCTGTTCACCCTGGAGCAGTCTCCCAGGCTGGGGGTGGGCATCATGGAGATGACCGACACCACCTTCCCCTGGACCCTGAACTACGACGAGATGGACTATGTGGTGGAGGGGCGGCTGGACATCCTGTGCAATGGGCAGAAGGTGTCCGCCGGGCCGGGGGAGCTGATCCACATTCCCAAGGGAAGCGAAATTCAGTTTTCCGTCACCGGCCATGCCCGGTTCCTCTACTTCGTCTACCCCGCCGACTGGCAAAATCAGCAGTAAAAAAGGTCCAGCCCATACAATGGGCTGGACCTTCTGTTTAGAATTGCACTTTGGAAATAAACGATATCACAATAATGGCCACAGCCAGGACACGGGTGACATGGACAGCACGCTCCTTGCCGTAGCGGCGCTGGAAGGAGTGGGGCGGGACGGGGAAGATCAGCAGGAATACGCCCAGGGCGTCCCCGGTGATGCTGACCAGCAGGCTATTCTGCACCGTCTGCATATTGATCATGAGCAGCAAAAAGAAGAGGGCGAACCAGATAAAAATACCTTGGTAAAGGTCACATCTTTCAAATACTTGTTCATGTATGCTACACCCCTTTTCCCTATCATACTCCCTGGGGGTGGGAGTCGTCAACCGTTGTCTGCGCCGGGGGGCATAGCGGGGGACAAACCTGCATATAGATGCCACAGCTACCTAAAACAGGCAGGAGTGTGGATGGATATGCAGACAGGATGGAATGAGAATCGGGCAATGCTCCGGGGGACCGTCACGGCGGACCCGGTGTGGTCCCATGAGACCCACGGGGTCGTGTACGAGACCTTTCCCCTTACGGTGCTCCGGCTGTCCGGCTCGGAGGACACCATCAACGTCATTGCGCCCAAAGAACTGCTGGAGGAGTATCCGGTAAAGGCGGGGACGCCGGTGGAGGTGGAGGGGGAGGTGCGCTCCTTTAACAACAAAAGCGGAACCGGCAGCAAGCTGGTCATCACCCTGCACGCCAAGAGCATCAAGCCGGGGGAGGGCCCCAATGAGAACCGGCTTACCCTGGCCGGGGTACTGTGCAAGCCGCCGGTGTTCCGGCGCACCCCTCTGGGCCGGGAGATCTGCGATCTCATGCTGGCGGTAAATCGGAAGTATGGCCGGGCGGACTATCTGCCCTGCATCTCCTGGGGGGCGCTGGCCCGCTGCTGCGGCGAGTTGGAAGTGGGGGACGGGGTGCGGCTGGAGGGCCGCCTCCAGAGCCGGGCCTACACCAAGCTGGAGAATGGCGAAAGCTGTCAGCGCACCGCCTTCGAGGTGTCGGTCATGCGCCTGGAGGGGGTGGAAGTCTGACGAAAAACGGCTTGCATCCCAGCGGCCTCTATCGTATACTCATTTTGGAAACCCATTTGATGAGGAGGCGATGGTATGCAGTATGAGATCAAGGGAGAGCCCATGCCGGTAGTGATTTGTCAGGTGGCCGCCGGCGAGTCCATGATCACCGAGCGGGGGTCTATGGTTTGGATGTCCCCCAATATGGAGATGTCTACCAGCGCGGGGGGCATTGGCAAGGCCTTTGGACGGATGTTTTCCGGCGATTCCATCTTCCAGAATACATATACGGCGGTAGGCGGCCCGGGCATGATTGCCTTTGGTTCCAGCCTGCCCGGCACCATTCGGGCCATCCCTATCGACCCGGCCCATCCGATCATCGTGCAGAAGCGGGGCTTTCTGGCGTCGGAGCAGGGAGTGGAGTTGTCCATCCACTTCCAGAAAAAGATGAAAACCGGCTTTTTCGGCGGTGAGGGCTTTATCATG
Source organism: Flavonifractor sp. An91 (assembly GCF_002159225.1). Classification (NCBI taxonomy): domain Bacteria; kingdom Bacillati; phylum Bacillota; class Clostridia; order Eubacteriales; family Oscillospiraceae; genus Flavonifractor; species Flavonifractor sp. An91. Next base: position 13,739 of record NZ_NFHA01000049.1, read on the forward strand.
CAGAAGCTGTCCGGCTATGGCATGGCCTTTGTGGAACTGGACGGCTCGGTGGTGGAATATGAGCTGAAGCCGGGGCAGAGCATTGTGGTGGATACCGGCAACCTGGCCATGATGGACGCCACCTGCTCCATCGATGTGCAGATGATCAAGGGCGTGAAAAACGTCCTCTTCGGCGGGGAGGGCCTGTTTAATACGGTGATTACCGGCCCCGGCAAGGTGACCCTTCAGACCATGCCGGTCACTGGCCTGGCCGACGCGCTGCTCCCCTTCCTGCCCAAGGGCAGCAACTGAATAGAAAAGGGACGCTGCCTTTGGCAGCGTCCCTTTTTAGTGGTATAAGAACAGCTCCACAGGCAAGAAAAATGCCGCCCGAAAGGGCGGCATTTTTGATTGCTCTGGGTGAATTATACTATCAAGCGCAACAATTTAGGGAAATAAAAAGAGTTCATATGGCCCCCAGTGGTAGAATGGAGTAACCACACAACCAAAACACCAGGAGGGGACTATATGAACTAC
>NZ_NFHA01000005.1:0-150863 GCF_002159225.1 Flavonifractor sp. An91
GGAGGTGGGCTTATAAAACAGGGGGGCGGCTTTATTGGCCGCCCGCCGTTTTTTTCCAAGGCCTTGTCACAGGGAAAGGCATTTGATATAATAAAGGGTAATTTTAATGGGAAAGGACGGTGGCCGCCCATGAAATACAAACAATGGAATCAGGCGGCCAGCGATCCGGCCGCGGTGGCCGCTCTGGAGCGGGCGGGACTGCCCACTCTGGCGGCCATGACCCTGTGCGCCCGGGGGATGGATACCCCGGAGAAGGCCCGTGCCTTTCTGGACGCGGGACGGGGTCAGCTTCAGGACCCCCTGCTGATGAAAGACATGGACAGGGCCGCCGCCAGGCTGGCCCGTGCCCTGGCGGCGGGGGAGACCATTGCAGTCTACGGCGACTATGACGTGGACGGCATCACCTCCACCAGCCTGCTCACCGATTTCCTCCGGCGGGAGGGGGGAGATGTGATCCCCTACATCCCCGACCGGATGGAGGAGGGCTACGGCCTGAACACCGACGCCCTGGACACCCTCCACCAGGCGGGGGTGAGCCTGGTGGTGACGGTGGACTGCGGCATTACCGCTGTGGAGGAGGCCCGCTACGCCACCCGCCTGGGCATGGATCTGGTGATCACCGACCACCACGAGTGCAAGGAGGAACTGCCCGCCGCGCTGGCGGTGGTGGACCCCCACCAGGCCGACTGCCCCTATCCCTTTAAATGTCTGGCCGGCGTGGGGGTGGCCCTCAAGCTGGTGCTGGCCCTGGGTGGGAAGCCCCGGCAGGAGGAACTGCTGGGCCGGTACGCCGATCTGGCGGCCATCGGTACGGTGGCCGACGTGATGAGCCTCACCGGGGAGAACCGCACCATTGTGCGCCTGGGGCTGGAGGCCCTGCGCCACACCGGCCGCCCCGGCCTGAAGGCCCTGCTGCGGCAGGCGGGCCTGGAGGAGCGGCCCCTCAATTCGGTGGCCATCGGCTACACCCTGGCCCCGCGGCTCAACGCCTCGGGCCGGATGGGGTGCGCCTCCCTGGCCGCCGAGCTGCTGCTCACCGCCGATCCCGCCCGGGGAGAGGAACTGGCCATCCAGCTGTGCGAGCTCAACCGGGAGCGGCAGACCATTGAGGCCCAGATTTCCGCCGAGTGTCAGGAGCTGGCCGAGGCCCTGCCGCCGGAGGAGCGCTATGCTCTGGTGCTGGCCGGCGACCACTGGCACCAGGGAGTGGTGGGCATTGTGGCCTCCCGCCTGGCGGAGAAATACTCCTGCCCCGCCTTTATGATCTGCCTCCAGGACGGCAAGGGCAAAGGCTCCTGCCGGTCCTTCGGCGGCTTCAACCTGTTTGCCGCCCTGGAGCACTGCGCCCCCCTGCTGGAGGGCTTCGGCGGCCATGAGCTGGCGGCGGGCTTTACCATTCTGGAGGAGAACATCCCCGCCTTTACCGCCGCCATGAACGACTATGTCCGCCAGTGTACCGGCGGCGCCGAGATGGTGTCCACCCTGGATGTGGATTGTCCGGTGGACGATGTGGGTATCCTTACCCTGGAAGGGGTGGAGGGACTGGACCTGCTGGAGCCCTATGGCTCGGGCAACCCCAAGCCGGTGTTCTCCCTGTCGGGCTGCCTCATCACCGCCCTCAGCGAGGTGGGGGGCGGCCGGCATCTGAAGCTGAAGCTGGCCTCCGGCGGCCGCAGCTTTGACGCCATTTTCTTCTCTGCCACCGCCGCCGAGATGGGGGTGGCCCAGGGAGACCGGGTGGATGTGGCCTTTACCCCCCAGGTCAACGAATATCGGGGGTGGCGCTCGGTCCAATTCCAGGTGTGTGACCTGCGCCCCGCCCTGACCCGGGCCCAGGCCGAGCGGGCCCTCTTTGAAAAATTCCGCCGGGGCGAGGAACTGACCCGCCGGGAGGCGGCCGCCCTGCTGCCCACCAGAGAGGAATTCGTGGTTCTCTGGCGCTATTTGAAGGGCCATGCCGGACAGTCTCCTCTGGAGGAGACCGCCCACCGGCTGGCCCGCAACATCGCCCGCTCCGCCGGACGGCGGGAGACCGTCATGCGTACTCTGGTATGTCTGGAGGTCTTTGACGAGCGGGGACTGATCCAGCTGGAGCATACCACCGACCACCTCCACATCGCCCTGCGGACGGTGGAGGGCAAGGTGGATCTGGATGACAGCTGGATCATGCGCCGGCTGCGGGGCATGAGCGGATAAATTTCCCTTTCATTTTTATTTCGACAGGAGGTGCCCTGTATGGACCCCATCCTGGAGCGTTATCAGGCTCTTGAGGACAAAATCAAAACCTATAATCCGGCACTGGATACCCAGCGCCTGTTCAGCGCGTTCACCTATGCGGACAATGCCCACTCCGGGCAGCTGCGCAAGGACGGATCGCCCTATATCACCCATCCCCTGGCGGTGGCCGAGATCGTGGCCGAGCTGGAGCTGGACACCGACTCCATCATTGCCGCCCTGCTCCACGACTGTATCGAGGACACCGGTTCCACCCACGAGGAGATCGCCAAGCTCTTCGGGACGGTGGTGGCCGACCTGGTGGAGGGCGTTACCAAACTGACCCGGGTGCAGTATACCTCCAAGGAAGAGGAGCAGATGGAGAACCTGCGCAAGATGCTCATGGCCATGGCCAAGGACATCCGGGTGATCCTGATTAAAATCTGCGACCGGCTTCACAATATGCGCACCATGGAATACCAGTCGCCCAAGAAGCAGAAGGAGAAGGCCCTGGAGACCATGGAGATCTACGCCCCCATCGCCCACCGCTTAGGTATGCAGCGCATCAAGTGGGAGCTGGAGGACACCTCCCTGCGCTACCTGGACCCGGTGGGTTACAAGGAGATCTCCGACGAGCTGGCCGCCCGCTCTGCCGCCCACGAGGAGTTTTTGGCCACCGTCCAGCGGCGCATTCAGGAGCGGCTGGACGCCGAGGGCATCCACTGCACCATCTACGGCCGGGTGAAGCACGCCTATTCCATCTACCGGAAGATGTACACCCAGAACAAGACCATGGATGAGATTTTTGATCTCTATGCCTTCCGGGTCATTGTAGATGACATCCCGGAGTGCTACAATGTGCTGGGCGTCATTCACGATCTCTTTAACCCGGTGCTGGGCCGGTTCAAGGACTACATCGGCACACCCAAGCCCAACGGCTACCAGTCCCTTCATACCACCGTCATTGGCCGGGACGGCATCCCCTTCGAGGTGCAGATCCGCACCTGGGAGATGCACCATACCGCCGAATACGGCATCGCCGCCCACTGGAAGTACAAGCAGGGCATGGCCAACACCAAGCTGGGCACCGAGGAGGCCTTTGAGTGGGTGCGCAAGCTGCTGGAGAGCCAGCAGGACGTGGACGCCGAGGAGTTTGTCCGCACCATGCGGGTGGACCTGTTCTCCGACGAGGTGTTCGTGTTCACCCCCCGGGGTGACGTGATCAACCTGCCCGCCGGGGCCACCCCCATCGACTTTGCCTACAACATCCACTCCGCCGTGGGCAACCACATGACGGGGGCCAAGGTCAACGGCCGCATGGTCACCTTCGACACCCCCCTGAAAAACGGCGACATCGTGGAGGTCATCACCTCCAAGTCGGCCCACGGTCCCAGCCGGGACTGGATGAAGATCTGCAAGTCCAACGAGGCTCGCAACAAGATCCGTCAGTGGTTCAAGAAGGAGCGGCGGGAGGAGAACATCGCCACCGGACGGGCCTCCTTCGAGTCGGAGCTCAAGCACGTGGGCCTGTCTCTGGCAGCCATCACTGCTGAGGACGTGCTGCCCTTTATTTTGAAGAAGGTGCGCTTCGGCACCCTGGATGAGCTGTATGCCGCCATCGGCTACGGCGGTATGTCCGCCCAGAAGGCAGTGGTGCGGGTCAAGGACGAGATGACCCGGCTCAACCGCCTCCACGCCGAGCAGGCGGCTGCCGCTGAAAAGACGGCCCAGCAGCAGGATGCCATTTATCCCGCCACCAGCAATCAGCCCACCGTGCCCGTCAAGACCGGCAAGCACGACCAGAGCGGCATCATCGTGGAGGGCATCGACAACTGCCTGGTGAAGTTCGCCAAGTGCTGCACCCCCGTGCCCGGCGACCCGGTGGTGGGCTTTATTACCCGTGGCTTCGGCGTCTCCGTCCACCGGGCGGACTGCCCCAACGCCGCCCCCGAGAAGCGCAAGCCGGAAGAGGAGGGCCGCTGGATCAAGGTATCCTGGGCCACCGGGGAACTGGCCACCTACCGTACCTCCCTGGAGATTGCCGCCAAGGATCGGGACGGCCTGACTCTCGATGTGGCCATGGCCCTGTCCACCATGAAGGCCAAGACCACCAGCCTGTCCGCCCGCTCCATGCCCGACGGCTACGCCACCGTCAGCATCGTGCTGGAGGTCAAGAACCACACCGAGCTTACCGCCGTTATCAACAAGCTGGGTCAGATCCAGGGCGTGTACCAAGTGAAACGCGCTACCGGATAAAAAATAATCTAGGGGCGGCCACAAGGGTCGCCCCTGCGGTACGACCACTGCCTTTTCTCTTGTTGAGGAGAACGAATGATGATTCAGAGAGAGATACTGCAAGAAAACGAGACCTTGGACCGGCTGATCTCCCAGTGCTTTGCGGGCGGAGAGCTGCTCCGGCGGGAGCTGCGGCTCACCGAGGCCCAGGCCGCCTATGTGGCGGGACATTATTGCGCCCAGGTCATTCCCATGGGCGAACATTGGTATGAAATTACCTTCCAGGAGGCATTTTACAATGGCTGCAACTGAATTTGTGCCCGTGCTGCTTGGCTCGGACATCAACGCCTACAGCATGGCCCGGGCCTTCCATGAGGCCTACGGCGTACATTCCGTGGTGTATGGAATGTTCCCCGCCAGCGTGTGCGCCGGCAGCAAGATCATCGACTACCGGGTGCGGGAGCACAATGACCGGGTGGACAAGGTGCTGGAGAACGTCACCGAGGTGGCCAAAGAGCACCCGGACAAGAAGATTCTGGTGCTGGGCTGCGGAGACAACTACCTCAACTCCATCTCCGCTAACCTACCCAACTACCCCGAGAACGTCATTGCTCCCTATGTGGACCTGTCCATGCTGGAGACCCTGATCCACAAGGAGAAGTTCTACGACCTGTGCGACAAGTACGGCATCGACCATCCGGCCACCTACGTCTACCACAAGGGGGAGGGCCACGGCTTTACCCTGCCTTTTGAGGGCCCCTTTGTAGTCAAGCCCGCCGAGTCGGACACCTACTGGAAGCATCCCTTCCCCACCCAGAAGAAGGCCTACGTCCTCCAGACCCGGGAAGAGGTGGACCAGGTCATCGACGACATCTACAACGCCGGATATGAGGACTCCCTCATCATCCAGGACTTTATCCCCGGTGACGACAGCTATATGCGGGTGGTCACCAACTACTCCGGCGCCGACGGCAAGGTGCGCCTCATGTGCGTGGGCCACGTCCTGCTGGAGGAGCACACCGCCCACGCCATCGGCAACCATGCCGTCATCATCACCGAGCCTGAGCCCGAGCTGTGCGAGAAGCTGAAGGGCTTCCTGGAGGCCATTAAATTTACCGGTTTCTCCAACTTCGACATCAAGTACGACCAGCGGGACGGCAAGTTCAAGGCCTTTGAGATCAACTGCCGCCAGGGCCGGTCCAACTACTATGTCACCGGCGCGGGCTACAACCTGGCCAAGTACCTGGTGGAGGACCGGGTTCTGGGCAAGGACTGTGAGCTGACCATCACGAAAAACCGCCATCTGTGGTGGGTGATTCCTCCCAAGGTGGCCTACGACTATGTGAATCCCAAGTACCATGAGGAGATGAAGGCCCTGGAGAAGGCGGGCGCCGTGGTCAACCCCCTGTTCTACAAGCCGGACAACGGCCTGGTGCGTACCCTGCGCATTATGAAGGGCCAGAAGCGGTATGTGGGCTGGTACGCCTCTTGTATGGAGAAAGTCCGATGAGTGAACAGAGATTGGGGATCTTGGGCGGCATGGGGCCCCAGGCCACCCAGGACTTTTATCAGCGGATTCTGGACCGCACCGACGCGGCCAAAGACCAGGAGCATCTGCCTACCCTGATCTGGAGCGACACCTCCATGCCCGACCGCACCGCCGCCATTCTGGGGGGCGACGCGGAGGGCTGCTACCAGCGGCTGCTGGCGGGTGCCCGTCTGCTGGAGAGGGGTGGCTGCACCGTGCTGTCCATTCCCTGCAACACCTCCCACTACTTTGCCGACCGGCTCCAGGGGGATATCTCCATCCCTCTCATCCATATGCCCCGGGAGACCGTGGGGGTGCTGGCGGAAGAGGGACGGAAGAGAGTGGGCATCCTGGCCACCGACGGCACCATCCGTACCAGCGTGTACCAGAAGGAGTGCGCCGCCCGGGGCATTGAGGCCGTCTCCCCGCCGGAAGAGGTCCAGAAGCTGGTGATGAGCATCATCTACGACGAGATCAAGCGGGGGGAAAAGGGCTCCCGGGAGAAATTTGCCGTCATTGACCGCTGGCTCCGTCAGGCCGGGTGCGACAGCGCCATTCTGGGCTGCACTGAGCTGTCTGTCTACCGCACCTATCACGGCCTGCCCGACTACTATCTGGACGCTATGGACGTGCTGGCTCAGCGGTGTATCACCGCCTGCGGCTACAAGCTGCGGATGGTATAAGCAATGGGCCGATGGAGACATTGGCCCCACAAGTTTACGGTGGTGAAGAAAATGACCGATTTCCGCCGCCCTTTGGGCGACTATGTGCAGCTGCTGCTGCGCCATGACCTGCTGGCCGACAAGGGGCCGGTCCACGCCGGCCTGACCACCCCGGTGGCCCTGGTGTCCTGCGACTCCCAGGTGGTGATCCCCCACACCCTCTTTATCTGCAAGGGGGCCAAGTTCAAGGAGGACTACCTGCGCCAGGCCATGGACAAGGGGGCCTTCGTCTACGTCAGCGAGACCCCCTATCCCAACGTACCTCTGCCCTGCCTGCGGGTCACCGACATCCGGCAGGCCATGGGCCTGCTGGCCGATCTGGCCTACGGCCACCCCTCCGGCAAGCTGACCATCACCGGCATTACCGGCACCAAGGGCAAGACCACCACGGCCTACTATATCAAGTCCATCGTGGACACCTGGCTGGCTGCCCAGGGCCACCGGGAGAGCGCCCTGCTCTCCACCATCGTCACCGACGACGGCCTGGAGCGCAAGCCCGCCAAGCTGACCACCCCGGAGCCCCTGGACCTCCAGCGGCACCTGTCCAATGCTGTCACCGCCGGGGCAGACTACCTCACCATGGAGGTGTCCTCTCAGGCTCTGAAGTATGGCCGGGTCATCGGGGTGGACCTGTCCTGCGCCGTGTTCCTCAACATCGGCGAGGACCACATCTCCCCAGTGGAGCACCCCGATCTGGAGGACTACCTCCAATCCAAACTGTTGATTTTCCGGCAGGCGAAAACTGCCTGTATTTCCATGGACTGCGATCACGCCCCTGAGGTGGCTCAGGCCGCCGCCCGGTGTGAGCAGGTCATCACCTTCTCGCAGAAGGACCCGGCCGCCACGGTGTACGGCACCAACGTCCGCAAGGAGGGGAACAAGATCGCCTTCCACGTCCGCACATCCCGGTATGAAGGGGAGATGGCCATCTCCACCCCCGGCCTGTTCAACGTGGAGAACGCCCTGGCCGCCGTGGCGGTGGCCGAGGTCTATGGCATCCCCCAGGAGATGGTGAGGGAAGGTCTGGAGAAGGCCTTCGTCCCCGGACGTATGGAGCACTATGCCAGCGCCGACAACCAGATCTCCGTCATTGTGGACTACTCCCACAACGGCATGAGTTTGAAGAACGCTCTGCGCTCCGTCCGGGCGGAGTACCCCGATCGCCAGCTGACGGTGCTCTTCGGCTGCACCGGCGGCAAGGGCATCGACCGCCGGGAGGGCATGGGCAACGCCGCCGGCGAGTGGGCCCACCGGATCATCCTCACCGAGGACGATCCCGGTCCTGAAGAAGTGGAGGACATCTGCGCCGACATCGGCGTGTTCCTCAAGCGGTGGAATAAGGACTACACCGTCATCCCCGACCGGGAGCGGGCGGTGGAGACCGCCATCCTGGAGGCCCAGCGCCCCGCCGTGGTGCTGCTGGCGGGCAAGGGCTGCGAGACCGCCCAGAAGCGGAAGAACGGCCCCGAGCCCTGTATCCCAGATGGAATCCTGGCTCGCCAGGCTTTGGATAAGTATGACCGTGACCATGCTGAATAAGGCTTTTGCCGCCGCGGGCGCCGCCGCCTGGGGCGGCTTGCCGTTTTCAGAACTGGCGGAGGACATGACCCCCGAGGCCATCGCAAAGGCGGAACAGCTGTGTCCCAACCCCCGCACCGTGCTGGTGGCCGCCTTCCCCTACTACGCCGGGGACCGGCCTGGCAACCTGTCCCTCTACGCCCGTGGGCGGGATTATCACCAGGTTGTTACCGGGAAATTGAATACTATTTGTGATATTTTGCGAGAAAAATACCCGAATGGGGTATGTTTGCCCGCTGCCGACAATTCCCCCCTGCCGGAACGGCAGGCTGCCTGGCGATGCGGTATCGGCCTGCGGGGGAAGAATGGGCTGGTGATTTTGCCTCCCTACGGCAGCTATGTGTTCCTGGGCACCATCCTCACCGATGTGGAGCTGGACCTGCCGCCCCGCACGCCGTCCGCCCACTGTGTGGGCTGCGGCAAGTGCCTGGCCGCCTGTCCCGGCGGCGCCCTGGGAGAAGATGGGGTAAATCTGTCCCGCTGCCTGTCCGGCCTGACCCAGAAGAAAGGAGAACTGACTGGGGAAGAGGAGGCGCTGGTGAAGGCCCATCCCCTGATCTGGGGGTGCGACTGCTGTCAGCGGGCGTGTCCTTATAACGCCTCTCCCGAGTTGTCTCCTTTACCCGAGTTCCGGGAGGATCTGGTGGATGCCCTGGACCGGGCCGATCTGGAGGGACTGACCAACCGGACCTTTCGGGAGCAGTATGGCGGCCGGGCCTTTGCCTGGCGTGGGCCTGCCCCTTTGCGGCGCAACCTGGAATTGAAAAAGAGTGTGTAACAATCCCCCCGCTCCGGAACTTCCGGAGCGGGGGGATTGTTATTATCGGGGTGAAATGGGCTTCAGACTGCGGGCCAGCAGGTCGTCCATATAGCGGCACAGGGTTTGATCGGGGATATCGGGGCATTCCATGGTGATATGGGTATATAGTCCAATCAGGGCGGAGGAGAACATCACGCCCTGGATCACCGCATCCAGCTCGTTGACGTTGCGCTGCTCCAGCTTGCGGCGGAGGCTCTTCACAATGTCTTTTTTCCAGCGGTACACAAACATAGGATCTCCGCGGTTGCTCAGCAGGACCCGGTACCAGTCTAGGTTTTCCCGGATATGCGTAATGGTGCGCAGGGCGGTGTCGGTGGCGCTGCTGTGGTCCATGATGTCGGGCAGATTACGGCAGATTTCCCACAGGGCGGAGAGCAGCCGGTCCTCCACACCCTGCAATACTGCAAATTTATCCTCAAAATAAAGGTAAAAAGTGGAGCGGGCTATACCGCATACTTGGCAGATGCCGGCAATGCTTACGCCGTCGATACCGTCCCGCTGGTAAATTTCCAGAAAGGCGGATTCAATATCCTGAATAGTGCGCTGGCGGTTCAGCGTCCTGCGGGGGGGCATATCCATCAACTGCCTCTCATTAGAAATCAAAGAAGGTTTGCGGATCTGCTGCAAAATAGGGGGTACTTTGCTTAAATTATTATTATATTTGACCAAGAATAAAATTGCAACAAAAAATCGGAGGGGAATGGACACTTTGCCTCCGTTTGTTCAGTTACTGTACGGTAGATTTTTGTGTGATGTGTATAAATAGAGGTAGTTTATGCTATCTTTTTCACACAGAACAAACAGAAAAAGGAGGAGCTGTTATGAGCCAAAGACCTGTTCTTACCCCGGAGGAGCGGGCGCTGTCTTACGCCAAGTACTATGATCTGCCCATTACTCCCATTCCCCAGGAGAAACTTGCCATCTTGGAGGGCGGCCCTATTGATCCCTCTCTGGCCCTGAAGATTGAGGATCGCAACGATTTGTTCCTGCCCGGCTATCTGCCCTGTGAGACCGGCTACTGTGTGATGCCAAACGGTACCGGCTATCTGGCCAACCGCACTGAGATGCCCGGCGTCACTCCTGAGATGTTTGAGTGGTGGTTTGCCTGGCACGGCCTGAACGATATGCGCTACCGCATCTGGGACCCGGAGGACCACTTCTACGCCCGTCAGCAGAATCCGGACAAGGTGCTGGACCCCAGCGTGCCTATGCGGGAAAAAACTTGGGGCACCGTTCACCATGTATTGGAGGACATAGGAGGCGGTCCCGACGAGCTGATCCTGAACTTCCGCTATCCCCATGAGCTGGGATACGACGAGTCCAAAGTTGGTACCCCCGCCTGCGCCACTATGATGTGCGCCAACGGCCATGGACCGGTACCCGGCCAGGGTGTGGCCGCCATCATGACCCACATGGTTAGGGAGATCGAGGGCGGGATCGAGCTGCGTTCCCGCTTCTGGATCGGCTACGGCCTGGTGGACGGCCAGGTGGTCAAGCTGCTGCCCGACGGCGTCAGCGTGCCCCCGGTGGCGCCCATGGGCCTGTTTGCCCATAATCTGAAGGAATTCGGCCATCTGGCCGCCATCCTGCCCTCCCTCTACGCCGAAGAGAAAGACCGCTGGTAAGCGGAACAGACGGAAAAGGAGAAGAATTATGTGTAAGAAGAAAGATTTTCCTGTAGTAATGAATGTATTTCTGGCCTTTTTCATTACCCTGGCGGTGACCATCTTCAACCTGGCAGTCAACAATAACCTGAATGTTCCCGCCCTGGTGGTTGGTATGGTTTACGGTTTCTGCCTGAATCTGACGCTGGAGACGCTCATTGACCTGCCTGCCTTTGGCAATTTCTTTGTCAAGGCCTTTCACCTGAAAATGGAAAGTATCGGAGCATACTTTGTGCGGATCTTTTTCATCGTGCTGCTGCTGGTGCTGCTGATGAGCTCCATCCTGATGTTCTGTGAAGTGGGCTTTCTGCTGGGTACGGGGTTCTTTGGTTTTTGGATCACCAAAGTGCCCGCTATCTTCCTGGTGGCCTATATAACCGCGCTGATCTTCTTCCCCCTGTGTATCAAGGGCGCCCAGGCGCTGTGCACCCGGGACTGAACTGCATACATAACCGTCAGCCCCTCCGTTCGGTACGGAGGGGCTGCTTTTGTCCATAAAGCTCCTCCGGCAGGCGGAGGAGACGTTGGAACGGCTTGCCTGCCCGCTCCGATACCGGGGCGGGCAGCCGCTGTGGGTGGCCTGGTCCGCCTTGTCTGACTGAATGGTATCGCCAATGCCCCAGGGTTAAGCGGTCTCCTTCAGTGGTGGACATCTTGTCCAGAGGGGGACAGACCACGTTCTTGGCAACAACAAGGGCGCGCTGCTGATGCAGCGCGCCCTTGCCGGCATGGAACTTTACTTCTGCAGACCCTGCGCAAAGTTCATGAAGATCTGCGCCACTTCCGCGCGGGTGGCGGTGCCGGTGGGATCCAGAACGTTGCCGCCCTTGCCGGACAGCAGCCCGGAGCCTACCGCCCACTCCATGGCCTCAGCGGCCCAGGAGGAGGTATCGGCGCCGTCGGTGAAGGTGGTCAGGTCGCCCTTGGCGGACACGTCATACTCCTTGTACTCGGCATAGCGGTACAGGATGGTGGCCAGCTGCTCGCGGGTTACGGTGTCGTTGGGAGCAAATATGGTGTCGCTGTAGCCCTTGACGATGCCTTTGGAGGTAGCCCAGTTCACAGCGTCGGTGTACCACACGCCGCTCTCCACATCGGTGAAGGACAGGGTGGCGTCGGTCTCAGGCTGGCCCTCCAGCCGCCACAGGATGGTGACGATCATGGCACGGTTGGTGGTCATGAGGGGGGCAAAGGTGGTGGTGGAAGTACCGTCCATCAGCTTGTTGTCATAGACGTACTTCACAGCCTCATAGAACCAGTCGTCGGCCTTCACGTCGGTGAAGGGCAGGCCGGTGTCCACGGGGGTATCGTCCTTGGTGAAGGAGGCCTCCACAGTAACGGCAGAGGCGGGCATGGTGAAGGTGTACTTGCCGTCGCCCTTGTCGGTGAGCTTGACCTCATCGCCGTTCTTGTCGGTGACGGTGAGGGTATCCAGCTTGTAGCCCTCGTCAGGCTTCACGGTCAGGGTGACGGTGAGGCCCTTGGGGGCGCGGGTGCGGCTGGGAGTTACGGTGCCGTTATCGCTGTCCTCCACGGTGATGGCATAGGAGGTAGAGGGAGTGGTAGCATTCTCCAGAGCCTGCATGGCATCCTCCAGAGCGGCCACAGCAGCGGTCACCTCTTCAATGGTGGCCAGAGGACTGCCACTGAGGGCGTGGGCATAGACCACGGCCTGGAACAGGTCGCCTTCCAGCCCGGTGCTGGTAAAGTCCAGCCCCTCCTCCGTCACGATCTCCTCTGCCTTGGCCAGCAGATCGTTCAGAGCGGTTTTATCCACAGTCTGGCAAACCAGGAATTCCTGAATGTCATATTGGCTGCCGTTGAAGGCTACGCCCTGGAATTTGACATAGCGGGCGCTGAAGCTTTTTTCTGTACATATTATACAATAAAAATTTTTTCTTTTAACCGCCGCCAACGTAAGGAGCGGCACAACAAGACCGGGGGGCGAGCGGATCATAGCCGCGGCCTGTGGGACAGTTATCTGAATGTTCGGAAAGAGGCGGCAGGAATTCCGCCGGCTGATGTGCTTGTACGGATAGGGCGTGATCCATCCTACCATGATAGTTTCAGACAGATGCGGAAGAAAGCGGCCCAGAGAATAGAGGCCTGTGAGGAAGTGCGGGAAATTTAGTTGGACACATTCATATATGGCGTTATCCGTGACAGTGATTCTTCCACCCAACCGGCGGACTGATTGCGCAGCTTCTCGCGGTGTGTGGCTTCAGGAAAACGGCTGGAGAGGAACCGGCGCGCTCTTTGCCCGGGGTGATGGCCGCCTTGCCCGGGACGGGAAATGGGCATCCTCCGCCGGTAAAATATGCCTCTTGACGGCGTTTTCTATTTTATAAGGTAGCGGCGGTATATCGTGCCGCCTTAACTTTGATGAAAAGGTTAAAACCTTTCTTTTCTGAAAAAATAAAATCCCCCAAAGCCTTGCGGCTTCAGGGGATTATTCTGGTGGACGATACAGGACTTGAACCTGTGACCTCCCGCACGTCAAGCGGATGCTCTACCAGCTGAGCTAATCGTCCGAACAGCATGGACTATTATAGCGAAAAGAAAGGTGCTTGTCAACACTTTTTTGAAATTTCTCTTTTCAAGGCCGGAAAGGGCTGGTATACTGAGGAAAACGCCGTGAACAAGGAGGAAATGGTATGGCAGGACGGGTGGTTCTCATTACCGGCGGCAGCCGGGGCATCGGCGCGTCGGCGGCCCGGCGGTTTGCCGCCGGGGGGGACCGGGTGGTGGTCAACTACTGCCGCTCCAGAGAGAAAGCGGAGGCTCTGGCGGAGGAGATCGGCGGCTGGGCGGTCCAGGCCGACGTGTCAGACTCGGTCCAGGTACGGAATATGGTTGACAATGTGTTGGATAAATTTTGTCAACTTGACATTCTGATATGCAACGCAGGCATTGCCCAGCAGAAATTATTTGGCGATCTGACGGACGAGGATTGGCGGCGGATGTTTGCCGTTAATGTGGACGGAATGTTCTACACCATCCGGGCGGCGCTGCCTCATTTCATTCATCGCAAGGCGGGAAAAATTTTGACTTTGTCCTCTATGTGGGGACAGGTGGGAGGTTCCTGCGAGGTGGCCTATTCTGCCGCAAAAGCTGCTGTCATCGGGCTTACAAAGGCTCTGGCCAAGGAGGTTGGGCCCTCTGGGATCACGGTGAACTGTGTGTCTCCCGGGGTCATTGATACCGAGATGAACGGCAACCTGGGCCCCGAGGATCTGGCCGCTTTGGCGGAGGAGACCCCCCTGGAGCGCATCGGCCGGCCGGAGGATGTGGCGGAGGCCCTGTGGTATCTGGCTTCCGACGCTGCAAACTTTATCACGGGACAGGTTTTGTCCCCCAATGGCGGACTGATTATCTGAAAATGCCTGCCTACGTTCATAAATTGTTCATACTTCACACAAGGGCTGCCTGCCAAGGGGCGGCCCTTGTGCATTTTTGAGGTTGACAATTTCCGGCGACACGCATATAATTGTCAACAACTTCTTGAAGGAGGAATGAACGATGAAAAAGTCTCGCATCCTGTCTCTTGCGCTGGCGGGTGCGCTCAGCTTCTCCATGCTGGCCGGCTGCGGCGGCGGCACCGAGGGCGGCTCCGCCAATACCCCCGCCGGTGGCAATGAAACCACCAGCGGCAACACCGAAGGCACCATTCAGATCGGCGGCATCGGCCCCCTGACCGGCTCCGCTGCTGTTTACGGCCTGGCCACCAAGCAGGGCGCCGAAATCGCCATTGAGGAGATCAACGATCTGGGCGGCCTGCAGTTCTCCCTGAATTCCCAGGACGACGAGGGCGACATTGAGAAGGCTGTTAACGCCTACGGCAAGCTGAAGGACGACGGCGCCAAGATCATCTACGGCTGCACCACCACCAACCCCTGCGTGGCCGTGGCTGCCGAGACCTATAACGACCGCTACTTCCAGCTGACTCCCTCTGCCTCTTCCACCGACGTGACTGCGGGCAAGGACAACGTGTTCCAAGTGTGCTTCACCGACCCCAACCAGGGCGTGACCGCCGCCAACTATATTAAGGACAACAACCTGGGTACCAAGGTCGCTGTCATCTACAACAACGGCGATGCCTACTCCACCGGCATCTACAACTCCTTCCAGGCCACTGCCAAGGAGATCGGCCTGGAGGTTGTGACCGTTCAGACCTTCCCCGATGACACCAACACCGACTTCAACGTGCAGCTGTCTGCCGCCAAGGACGCCGGCGCCGATCTGGTGTTCATGCCCATCTACTACACCCCCGCTTCCCTGATCCTGTCCCAGGCCAAGAGCATGGGCTATGAGCCCACCTTCTTCGGCTGCGACGGTATGGACGGTATCCTGGACCTGGAGGGCTTTGACAAGAGCCTGGCCGAGGGCCTGATGCTCATGACTCCCTTCAACGCCTGGGGCGAGGACGAGCGCACCAAGACCTTCGTCAGCGAGTATGAGGCTGCTTACGGCGGCATCCCCAACCAGTTCGCCGCTGACGGCTACGACTGTATGTACGCCATCTATGAGGCCTGCACCGCTGCCGGCGTTACCGCCGACATGAGCGCCGAGGAGATCTGCGAGGCTCTGATCGCTCAGTTCACCTCCAGCGACTTCAGCGTGGACGGCCTGACCGGCACCGGCATGACCTGGTCTGCCAACGGCGAGGTCTCCAAGGCTCCCGTGGTGGTCAAGGTCGAGGGCGGCGTGTACGTCACCCAGTAAGTGCATCAGCTTCCGCTGACATAGAAAATGAAAGCGGGTTGCCGGGGGGACCCGGCAGCCCGCTTTTCCCCATGTATCCCCAATCGGATGTATGGTGGAAACATCGGCAGCCCGCAGGACCGCCGATGTTTCTGCCATACACAGAACAGAGAAAACAAGTAGAGAGGTGAATGGTTTGAGCTTCCTCAATAATCTGATCACCGGTATCAGCCTGGGCAGCGTCTACGCCATCATCGCCCTGGGCTACACCATGGTGTACGGCATCGCAAAGATGCTGAACTTTGCCCACGGCGACGTCATCATGGTGGGCGCCTATGTGACCTTCTTTGCCACCGGCAGCTTTAATCTGCCCCCTGTGGTGGGCGTACTGCTGGCTGTGGTGGTATGTACCGTCCTGGGCGTCGTCATCGAAGGACTGGCCTACAAGCCCCTGCGTCAGGCGTCCTCCCTGGCGGTGCTCATCACCGCCATTGGCGTCAGCTATTTCCTGCAAAACGCCGCCCTGCTGCTGTGGGGCGCCGATCCCAAGGTGTTTACCCCCGTCATCCCTGAGGGCTCCCTGCCCATCTCCGGTGTGAACATCACCTATGTGTCTCTGGTTACCGTACTGGCTTGCATCATCATCATGCTGGCCCTCACCTGGTTCACCAGTAAGACCAAGATGGGCAAGGCCATGCGGGCCTGCTCCGAGGATAAGGCGGCCGCTCAGCTCATGGGCATCAACGTCAACCGCACCATCTCCATGACCTTTGCCATCGGCTCCGCTCTGGCCGCCATCGCCGGTGTGCTGCTGTGCTCCAGCTACCGGACTCTGATGCCCACCACCGGCTCCCTGCCCGGCATCAAGGCCTTTACCGCTGCCGTGTTCGGCGGCATCGGCTCCATCCCCGGCGCCATGCTGGGCGGCATCCTGCTGGGTATCATCGAGACCTTTGCCAAGGTGATCAATACCAACATCTCCGACGCGGTGGTCTTTGCGGTGCTTATCATCGTGCTGCTGGTGAAGCCCGCCGGCCTGCTGGGCAAGACCGTCCGCGAGAAAGTGTGAGGTGAGGGATATGAAGAAATTGACTTCCGGCCGGAAACGGCTGATCAACAACACCATCACCTACGCCATTGTCATTGCGGCCTTTGTGATCCTTCAGGTGCTCAATGCGGGCGATATGCTGTCCTCCTCTCTGCAGGGCCAGCTGGTGCCCATCTGCGCCTATATCGTCATGGCTCTGTCCCTCAATCTGGTGGTAGGTATCTCCGGTGAGCTGAGCCTGGGCCACGCCGGATTTATGAGCGTGGGCGCCTTCTCCGGCGTAGTGACCGCCATGTCCCTCCAGGATGCCATTCCCAACGGAGCGGTCCGCCTGGTGGTGGCCATGATCGTGGGCGCGGTGCTGGCTGGTATTGCCGGCGTCATCGTGGGTGTGCCTGTGCTCCGTCTGCGGGGTGACTACCTGGCCATCGTGACTCTGGCCTTCGGCGAGATCATCCGCAACATCATGAACGTGCTCTATGTGGGCGTGGATAAGAACGGCCTCCACTTCTCTCTGGAGAATGAGATGGCCCTCAACCTGGAGGAGGGCGGCAAGGCCATCCTGAAGGGGCCCATGGGCTTCACCACCAACGTGAAGCTGGCCTCCTTCACCGCCGGCTTTATCCTGGTGCTCATTGCCCTGACTGTGGTGCTCAATCTGGTGAACAGCCGCTCCGGCCGGGCCATTATGGCCCTGCGGGACAACCGCATCGCCGCCGAGAGCGTGGGCATCGGCGCTACCAAGTACAAGCTGATGGCCTTCGTTACCTCCGCCGTTATGGCGGGCGCCGCGGGCGTGCTCTACGCCATGAACTTCTCTTCCGTGGCCCCCAAGAAGTTTGACTTCAACACCTCTATTCTGGTGCTGGTGTTCGTGGTGCTGGGCGGTATCGGCAACATCCGCGGCTCCATCATCGCCGCCGCTTTCCTCACCTACCTGCCCGAGCTGTTGCGTGCCATCAACCTGGATGAGTACCGGATGCTGGTGTACGCCATTGTGCTCATTCTGGTGATGATCGCCACCAATAACCCGGTGATGCGCGGATTCTTCAACGGCATCAAGGAGAAATTCCGCAAGTCGCCGGAACAGCCGGCCGAGAAGGGAGGCGTCAGCCATGAGTAAACCCAAGCGTCCCGAGACCAAGCTGGTCCCGGTGCCCAGTCCCAATATTATCCCCGAGCGCGACATCAAGCAGACCCCCATCCTGGAGTGCCAGCACCTGGGCATCGACTTCGGCGGCCTTACCGCCGTGAATGAGTTCAACATGGCCATCGGCCGCACCGAGATCGCCGGCCTCATCGGCCCCAATGGCGCCGGTAAGACCACCGTGTTCAACCTGCTGACCAAGGTGTATCAGCCCACCCGGGGCACCGTGCTGCTGGAAGGCATTGATACCCACAATATGTCCACCGTTCAGGTGAACAAGGCGGGCATCGCCCGTACCTTCCAGAACATCCGCCTGTTCGACAACCTGACGGTGGAGGACAACGTAAAGATCGGCCTGCACAACCA
The DNA here is from genome assembly GCF_002159225.1 of Flavonifractor sp. An91. Classification (NCBI taxonomy): domain Bacteria; kingdom Bacillati; phylum Bacillota; class Clostridia; order Eubacteriales; family Oscillospiraceae; genus Flavonifractor; species Flavonifractor sp. An91. The sequence continues at coordinate 18,024 of NZ_NFHA01000005.1, forward strand.
TGTCCGCTACCCCATGTGGAGCGGTATCCTCCGTCTGCCCAGCTACTGGAAGAAGGAGAAGCTGGCCCATGAGAGCGCTCTGGAGCTGCTGAGCATCTTCGATATGCAGCATCTGGCCAACGCCAAGGCGGGCAGCCTGCCCTACGGCGCCCAGCGCAAGCTGGAGATCGTCCGTGCCCTGGCCACCAACCCCTCTCTGCTGCTGCTGGACGAGCCGGCGGCGGGCATGAACCCCTCCGAGACCGCCGAGCTGATGGACAACATCGTCAAGATCCGGGATACCTTCCACATCGCCATTCTGCTCATCGAGCACGACATGAATCTGGTTATGGGCATCTGTGAGGGTATCTGCGTGCTCAACTTCGGCCAGATCATCGCCAAGGGCACCCCCTCGGAGATCCAGAACAACCCGGAGGTCATCAAGGCCTATCTGGGCGACCAGAAGGAGGTATAAGCCATGGCGGTATTGCTGGACGTCAAGAACATCAACGTGTACTACGGCGCCATCCACGCCGTGAAAGACATCTCCTTCCACGTGGAGGAGGGGGAGATCGTCACCCTCATCGGCGCCAACGGCGCCGGTAAGACCACCACCCTCCAGACCGTCTCCGGCCTGCTCCACACCCGCACCGGCTCCATCGAGTTTATGGGCAAGCCCATTCAGGCGGTACCCGCCTCCAAGCTGGTGGCTCAGGGCCTGGCCCAGGTGCCCGAAGGCCGCCGGGTGTTCCAGCAGATGACGGTGGAGGAGAACCTGGAGATGGGCGCCTTTACCCAGCCCAACTCCACTATTGCCCCCAACCTGGAGCGGGTGTACGCCCAGTTCCCCCGGCTGAAAGAGCGCCGCAAGCAGGTGGCGGGCACCCTGTCCGGCGGCGAGCAGCAGATGCTGGCCATGGGCCGTGCCCTCATGTCCAACCCCAAGCTGCTCATGCTGGATGAGCCCTCCATGGGTCTGGCTCCCATCCTGGTGGAGCAGATCTTCGACATCATCAAGGAGCTGCACAAGGCGGGCACCACCATTCTGCTGGTGGAGCAGAACGCCCAGATGGCCCTGAGCGTGGCCGACCGGGGCTATGTGCTGGAGACCGGCCGGGTGACCCTGACCGGTCCGGGCCGGCAGCTGCTGGCCGACGAGGCGGTGAAGAAGGCCTACCTGGGCGGTTAAGCCCCAATAAAACGAGAGAGAAAGCGCGCTGCAATTTGCAGCGCGCTTTTTTTAAGAAAAGCTATGGCGGAACTAAATTTAGTGTGGTAAAATGATGTGGTAAATATTGGAATGTCTGGAAGGGGAGGGATATGCAGCGAGCATATTCTTCCGGACCGCGCTGTCTGAAACAGGCCCTGACAAACCGGCCAGAGCCGTTTTGGAAGAAACCGCCCTCCATGCCGGAGCGGAGATCAAAAAGGGAGGAAATCTGTATGAAAAAGACGCTGCGTAAACGTATCCTGGCTGGCGCTGCTGTTGCCGCCCTGTTGTGCGGGACGGCTGTGGCGGCCAGTACCGTCACCACCAAGATGATCGAAGCCAACTACATGGGTATCAAGATCGTGGTGGACGGGGTGGAGGTCACCCCCAAGGACGCCAACGGCAAGGTTGTGGAGCCCTTTGCCAGCAGCGGCACCACCTATCTGCCTGTCCGCGCCATCGGTGAGGCTCTGGGCAAGGAGGTCACCTGGGACGGCAGCACCGCCACCGTCTATGTGGGCGAGGTGCCCGGCCAGGCCACCGACTGGATGAAGAAGCTGCCCCCCTATCAGGTGAGCACCAATACCAAAATCTTTGACGGCAGCGATCCCAAGAGCTATATGACCATTTCCGGCAACAAAATTGCTCAGGGTGTCCAGATGTCGGGCGGCTACAAGAATGAGGGCTACGCCATCTGGAACACCAACCTCCAGTATGACACCATGACCTTTACCATCGGCCATGTGGACGGCTCCAAGGAGTACAAGATCAGCCTGGACGTGTACCTGGACGGCGAGCTGGCCGAGACCTATACCATTGACTGGAGCGACGCCCCCCAGACCATCACCATCCCCCTGGACCACGCTGCCAATGTGCGGCTGGAGACTCTCAACGTGGAGGGCACCAGCGGCTGGAACCATGAGTTCGGCATCTACGATATCTCCTTCTCCTGAATCCACCCAAAGGAGCGCGCCGCAGCGGCGCGCTCCTTTTTATATGGAAAAAGATTTAACATTTTTCTGCTTTCTCTCCCTGACACAGCGTGATACAATAAACACATATAATGGATCGCTATGGACTGTGACAGGAGGGAATCGACGGAACTATGCCAAATTACTACGCGCATCTAAAATTTGGAGATAAAGTACTGGGCGGGCTGCCTCAGCCTCTGGCCCAGGTCATTGATGAGGAGCGGGAGGCCTTTGATCTGGGCTGTCTGGGCCCCGACCCGCTGTTTTTTTATCAGCCCATCCGGCCCAACGCCGTCCGCCGGGAGGGGGTGCGGATGCACCGCAATTCCGCCCTGCCCGCCGTGGAGCGGCTTCGTCAGGCCATTGAGGAAGGTGTGCCCATGTCGGTGGGCTACGGCGCCGGATTTTTGTGCCACCTGGCCCTGGACAGCGCCTGTCACGGCTATGTGGACGAGCGGGCCGCCGACGGCCCCATCTCCCACATGGCCATGGAGGGAGAGTTCGACCGGATGCTGATGGAGAGCGACGGCCTGGATACCGTCAGCCAGGCCCATCTGCCCACCCCGCCCCAGAAGGGAAGCCAGGTGTGGGACGCCGCTGCCTGTGCCTATATCCATGCCTCTCCCCGGCAGGTCCGCCGGGCCTACCGGGCCATGAATTTTTACTTGGGCTTCTTTGCCCGCTCCTGCGGCACCCGCCGGGGCAAGGTCATCGGCGCGGTGAGCCGGATGCTGCCCATCCAGTCCGCCAAGGACGTGGCCCTGAAGGAGACCCCCCATCCCGCCTCCCTGGAGAGCAGCGCCGACCTGGACCGGCTGCTGGAGGGGGCGGTGGACGAGACCACCCAGCAGATCGACGCCTTTTTCCAGGCCATCCGGGAGGACGCCCCGGTGCCCGCCTGGTTTGACCGGGATTTCAAGGGCACGCCCCAGACAGGGGAGAAAACCTGGACCGCGGTGCTGGGCGGCTCCCTCTCCTGAAGCGATTCCAGCATGATACGGGCGACCATAAAGGTCGCCCCTACACAAGATACCTCGTAGGGGCGGCCTTTATGGCCGCCCGATTTTTTTAAGACGGGTCCACCGCCTCCAGCAGAAAGGTGACCGGGCGGAGGAAAAATTTTCGAAAAAGGGATTGACAAGGATGGTTAGTTGGTGTAAACTCATACTCGTTCAAAGGGGTTAGCGACAACTAATCTAACATATCACCAAGGAAAGCAGGCGGCCCGGCCGCCGTTGGGAGGGAAGAACCATGATGCCGCTGACATTGGCAAAACAGGGGGAGCCGGTCACCATCCGGAAGATCACGGGAAAGGATGAGCTCCGCCAGCACCTGGCCGAGTTGGGCTTCGTGATGGATGCCACGGTCACCGTGGTCAGCCAGCTAGGCGGGAACCTGATCGTGCAGGTGAAGGATAGCCGCATCGCCCTGGACCGGAATATGGCCGGACGAATCATGATCTGAGAGGAGCAGAGCAATGAGAACTTTGAAGGACGCCAAGGTGGGGGACACCGTCACGGTAGTACGCCTCCACGGCGAGGGCGCGGTGAAGCGCCGCATCATGGATATGGGCATTACCAAGGGTGTGGCCATCCAGATCCGGAAGGTGGCTCCCCTGGGGGACCCCATGGAGCTGAACGTGCGGGGCTATGAGCTGAGCGTACGCAAAGCCGACGCCGAAATGATTGAGATTTCCTGAGCCGTAGGGGACGATGTCCTCATCGGCCAGCCTTCCCCGGGGGAAGGCTATTTTTCAGACTGATGGTTAGCTAACGCTAATCAAGAAGGGAGTAAGAAGATGGAGTTGAAGATCGCGCTGGCGGGCAACCCGAACTGCGGTAAAACCACCCTGTTCAATGCCCTGACCGGCTCCAGCCAATACGTGGGCAACTGGCCTGGCGTGACGGTGGAAAAGAAGGAGGGCAAGCTGAAAGGCCACAAGGATGTGGTGATCCAGGACCTGCCCGGTATCTATTCCCTGTCCCCCTACACCCTGGAAGAGGTGGTGGCCCGGAACTATCTGGTGAACGAGAAGCCGGACGCCATCCTGAACATTGTGGACGGCACCAACATCGAGCGCAACCTGTACCTCACCACCCAGCTCATCGAGCTGGGCATCCCGGTGGTGGTGGCGGTGAACATGATCGACCTGGTCCGCAAGAACGGGGACGTGATTGATCTGGAGAGGCTGGGGGCCGCCCTGGGCTGCCAGGTGGTGGAGATGAGCGCCTTGAAAGGCGAGGGCGGCAAGGAGGCCGCCGAGCGGGCGGTGGTGCTGGCCAAGACCAAGAAGGCCGGCGAGCTGCCCCATGTGTTCACCGGCAGCGTGGAGCACGCCATTGCCCACATTGAGGAGTCCATCGCCGACCTGGTGGATGAGCGGTATCTTCGCTGGTACGCCATCAAGGTCTTTGAGCGAGACGAGAAGGTGCTGGAGACCCTCAACCTCACCGGCGAGCTGAAGGAGCATCTGGAGGCCCACATTGCCGACTGCGAGCGGGAACTGGACGACGACGCCGAGAGCATCATCACCAACCAGCGCTACGTCTACATCAGCTCCGTGGTGGGCAAGGCCGTGAAAAAGAAGAAGGCCGTCCATTCCATGACCACCTCCGACAAGATCGACCGGGTGGTGACCAACCGCATCCTGGCTCTGCCCATCTTTGTGGCGGTGATGATCCTGGTGTACGCCATCGCCATGGGCGGCAGCGCTTTTGCGCTGGGCACCAAGGCCACCGAGTGGGCCAACGACGGGCTCTTCGGCGACGGTTGGTTTGTCCCCTTCACCGCCGACACCGAGGCCTGGGAAGAAGCCTCCGGCGCCTGGGAGGAGGCTTCCACCATGATCGCGGGCTATGAGGCCGGCGAGAGCGAGGTCTACTTCTACGATGACGAGACCGGCGAGACCACCGTGGTGCCCGTCACCGAGGAGGCCTATCAGGCCGCCCTCCAGGTGTCCGAGCCCGATCCCAACGACTACGGCACCTGGGTACCCGGCATCCCTGTACTGGCCGAGGGGGCGCTTACTGCCATCAACGCTCACCCGGTGCTCCAGTCCCTGATCCTGGACGGCATCATCGGCGGCGTAGGGGCCGTGCTGGGCTTCGTGCCCCAGATGCTGGTGCTCTTCCTGCTGCTGGCCATTCTGGAGGACGTGGGCTATATGGCCCGTATCGCCTTCATCATGGATCGGATCTTCCGCCGCTTCGGCCTGTCCGGCAAGAGCTTCATCCCCATGCTGGTGGCTACCGGCTGCGGCGTGCCCGGCATCATGGCCTCCCGCACCATTGAGCAGGAGCGGGACCGGCGCATGACCATCATGACCACCGGCTTCATCCCCTGCGGCGCCAAGATGCCCATCATTGCCCTCTTTGCCGGAGCCCTGTTCGGCGGCTCCGCCTGGGTGGCTACCTCCGCCTACTTCATCGGCGTGGCGGCGGTGGTGATCTCCGGCATCATCCTGAAGAAAACCAAGGGCTTCGCCGGTGACCCCGCCCCCTTCGTCATGGAGCTGCCTGCCTACCACGCCCCCGCCGCCGGCAATGTGCTGCGGGCCATGTGGGAGCGGGGCTGGTCCTTCATCAAGCGGGCCGGTACCGTCATCCTGCTTTCCTCTATCATTCTGTGGTTCCTCCAGGGCTTCGGCTTCGTGGACGGCGTGTTCCAGATGGTGGAGGACAACAACGACTCCCTGCTGGCCGCTGTGGGCCACGCCGTGTCCTTTATCTTTGCGCCTCTGGGCTTCGGCTTCTGGGAGGCCACCGTGGCGGTGGTCACCGGCCTCATCGCCAAGGAGGAGGTTGTTTCCACCTTCGGCGTGCTCTTCCCGGGCAACCTGACCGTGGATATGGCTGCCGCCTTCACTGCCATTTCCGCCTACTCCTTCATGATCTTTAACCTGCTGTGCGCCCCCTGCTTCGCCGCCATGGGCGCCATCAAGCGGGAGATGAACAGCCCCAAGTGGACCCTGGCCGCCATCGGCTATATGTGCGGCTTTGCCTATGTGATCTCCCTCATCGTCTACCAGATCGGCGGACTCATTCTGGGCCAGGTGGCCTTTGGCGTGGGCACCGTGGCTGCCCTCATCTGCCTGGCGGGCCTCATCTACCTGCTGGTGCGCAAGAACAAGTATGAGGAGTCCGGTATCAATCTGCGGGCGGTGGCTGCCGCCGAGTAAGGCGTCCCGCCCATCTTATCAAGGAAAGGAGCATCTTTATGCTACCCACGATTCTCATCAGTCTGGCCATTGCGGCTGCCTGCGCGGCCATTGTGGCCCGGGGCATCCACAACCGGCGCCACGGCAAGAGCAGCTGCTCTTGCGGCGGCTCCTGCGGGAGCTGCGGATGCTCCGGTATGTGCCACCCCGGCCGGGAAGAACCCGCCAAACGCTAGGAAGGAGCATACCATGGAACTGACCAACACCAACATCCGCTATCTGCTGACCATCTATGACCTCTCCCAAGTCCGGCTGGAGGTCTCCTCCAAGGACATTGCCGCGTCGCTGGCGGTCTCCCGGGCGTCGGTCACCAGTATGATGTCCATCCTCATTGACAAAAACCTGGTGGATAAGGAGCGCTACGGCAAGATCCACCTGACCGGCCTGGGCCGGGCACTGGCCCGGGAGCTGGCCGGTCAGGCCGGACGGCTGGCCACCGATCTCCAGACCCGGATGGATCTGTCCGGGGAAGAGGCCTGGAAGGCCGCCTGCGCCGCCGTATCCGAGCTGCCCCGGCGCTGCTTCCAGCAGCCCCTGGCGGCGGTGCCCCTGCCTGCCTGAGTTTCCCTCTCTCTTTCCATTCCCCTCATACCGCCCCGCCCGCCGGACATTCCGGCGGGCGGGGACTTTTTGTGCAAAAAGGCGGAGGCGGCAGGCTTGAAATGCCTGCGGCGGGTATGATATAGTATCAGAGTATGTATTTCAGCGGGAGGCGCTTTTTCTTGTTTGACGGACTGTTATTTGATCTGGACGGCACCCTGTGGGATTCGGTGGATTCCATCTGTCTGTCCTGGAACCGGGTGCTGGCGCGGATCGCGCCCCAGTATGCCGGGCAGATCACCCGGCCCCGGCTCATCGGCTGTATGGGGATGCTGCTGCCCGATATTGTGAAGAAGCTGCTGCCCGATCTGGACTGGAAGGAGATCCAGCCCCTGCTGGACGGACTGCTGAAAGAGGAGAACGCCCATGTGGCCCGCCACGGCGGCATCCTCTATCCCCAGGTGCCTGAGACTCTGGAAATCCTGGCCCGGGATTATCCCCTGTTTATTGTCAGCAACTGCCAGGACGGCTACATCGAGGCCTTTTTCCAGGCACATGGGCTGGGAAAGTATTTCACTGACTATGAAAATCCCGGCCGTACCGGCAAGCCCAAGGGGGACAACATCGCCCTGGTGGTACAGCGCAACGGCTTGAAAAAGCCCCTGTACATCGGGGATACCCAGGGAGATTACAACGCCGCCACCCAGGCGGAGGTGCCATTCCTTCACGCCGCCTACGGCTTCGGCCACATCGACCATGAGGTGCCCCATGTGGATGCTTTTGCGGATATCCCGGCGGCGGTGAAACGGCTCAGTCCGCCGTAAAAACGGGCGGCCATAAGGGCCGCCCCTACGTTGTTTTTTGATATTATTACAAGGAGGAACCATACCTTGTCTCAATACGAATCTGAAATCAAACGGCGCAGAACCTTTGCCATCATCAGCCACCCCGACGCCGGTAAGACCACCCTGACGGAAAAGTTCCTGCTCTACGGCGGGGCCATCGCCCAGGCCGGACAGGTCAAGGGCAAGAAAAACACCCGGGCCGCCACCTCTGACTGGATGGAGATCGAGAAGCAGCGCGGCATCTCGGTCACCTCTTCCGTCATGCAGTTCCAGTACGAGGGCTACTGCATCAACATCCTGGACACCCCCGGCCACCAGGACTTCTCCGAGGACACCTACCGTACCCTGATGGCCGCCGACTCCGCCGTCATGGTCATCGACGCCGCCAAGGGCGTGGAGGCCCAGACCCGGAAGCTGTTCAAGGTGTGCGCCATGCGGGATATCCCCATCTTTACCTTCATCAACAAGATGGACCGGGAGGCCCGGGACTCCTTTGAACTGCTGGAGGAGCTGGAGAAGGAGCTGGGCATCGAGACCTACCCGGTGAACTGGCCCATCGGCTGCGGTAAGGAGTTCAAGGGCGTGTACGACCGGGGCAGCAAGAAGATCATCCACTTCACCTCCAACGGCGGCGCCAAAGCCGCCACCGCTACCGAGGTGGAGTTGGGCGACCCCAACCTGGACGGCCTCATCGGGGAGCGGCTCCATCAGCAGCTCAATGATGAGATCGAGCTGCTGGACGGCGCCGCCGCTGAGTTTGACCTGGACCGGGTGCGCCACGGCAAGCTGTCCCCCGTGTTCTTTGGCTCCGCCCTTACTAACTTCGGCGTGGAGCCCTTCCTGGAGCACTTCCTCCAGATGACCACCGCCCCGCTGCCCCGAAAGGCGGGGGACGAGGTCATCGACTCCATGGACGACAACTTCTCCGCCTTCGTGTTCAAGATCCAGGCCAACATGAACAAGGCCCACCGGGACCGGATCGCCTTCATGCGCATCGTCTCCGGCAAGTTCGAGGCGGACAAGGAGGTCTACCACGTCCAGGGGGGCAAGAAGATCCGCCTGTCCCGGCCTCAGCAGCTGATGGCCGCCGAGCGGGAGATCATCGAGGAGGCCTACGCCGGCGACATCATCGGTGTGTTTGATCCCGGCATCTTCTCCATCGGCGATACCCTGTGTACCGCCTCCAAGAAGTTCAAGTTTGACCCCATCCCCACCTTCGCCCCCGAGCACTTCAAGCGGGTGCGCTCCCTGGACACCATGAAGCGCAAGCAGTTTTTGAAGGGCATGGAGCAGATCGCCCAGGAGGGCGCCATCCAGATCTTCAAGACCCCCTACTCCGGCATGGAGGAAGTCATTGTGGGCGTGGTGGGTACCCTGCAGTTCGACGTGCTGGAGTACCGCCTGAAGAACGAGTACAACGTGGACCTCTACATGGAGGGTCTGCCCTACGAGTACCTGCGGTGGATCGAGACCGAGGACGGCCAGCCGGTGAAGGAGGAGGACCTGAACCTGGGTACCGACACCAAGCTGGTGGAGGACTACAAGGGTAACCAGCTGCTGCTGTTCGGATCCCAGTGGGCCATCAACTGGACCGAGGAGCGCAACAAGAACCTCACCTTCCACGAGTTCGGCGGCACCAAGTTTTAAAATAAAATGCGGCCCGGAACAAATTCTGTTCCGGGCCGCATTTTTTGTTGTGCTTATTAGGCCTACCGCCTCAGGGAGGCGCTCTCCCGGTACTGGATGGCCTCGGCCAGGTGGTCCACCCCGATGTGCTCCGCCCCATCCAGATCGGCGATGGTGCGGGCCACCCGGAGGATGCGGTCGTAGCTGCGGGCGGTCAGGCCCATCCGGTCGAAGGCCCCTTTCATAAGGGCGGTGCCCGCCTCGTCCAGCCGGCAGAACTGGGAGAGCTCCTGCTGCCCCATATGGGCGTTGCAGTCGGGACCCTCCGGCCCGAAGCGAACGGTTTGGATGGCCCGGGCGGCGTTCACTCTGGCCTTGATAACGGCGGAGGGCTCCGCGTCGGACCGCCGGGACAGCTGGTCAAAGTCCAGAGCGGGCACCTCCACATACAGGTCGATCCGGTCCAGCAGAGGACCCGACAGCCGGCTCAGGTACTTGTCCACCGCCTGGGGGGAGCAGCGGCACCGGTCGGTGCCGTACCAGCCGCACTTGCAGGGGTTCATGGCGCATACCAGCATGAACCGGGCGGGAAAAACCGCCGTGCCCGCCACCCGGCTGATCTGCACGACCCCGTCCTCCAGGGGCTGGCGCAACGTCTCCAGTACCTCCTTATGGAACTCGGGCAGCTCGTCCAGAAAGAGCACCCCGTTGTGGGCCAGGGAGATCTCTCCCGGCCGGGGAGTGGAGCCTCCGCCTGCCATGCCCATGGCGGAGACAGTATGATGGGGGGCCCGGAAGGGCCGCCGGGTGAGCAGGGGCTGGTCCTCGCTGGTCAGACCCATCACCGAGTGGACCTCGGTGCACTCCAGAGCCTCCCGGCGGGTCATGTCGGGCAGGATGGAGGGCAGGCGGCGGGCCAGCATGGACTTGCCCGAGCCCGGCGGGCCCACCATTAGTATGATATGCTACATCCTCACGGTTTGGAAAAAGTAAGTAATATCAAGGGTTTTGCCCTTATGTAAAAAATGAAATGGTTGTTTTTAGGGGGTCTGTTTTTTCCCCTAATCCGAAGTCCATTTTATTTTTTGTCCTTACTTTGACCGTATATTTATGTAGCAGGACATCAAGATGTCAAGTCTATTATACTTACCTTTTATGTGTTTTACAAGAAATAAAAAGGCCCATTACAGAACAAATCTGTAATGGGTCTTTTCTATGGTTGGTTTTGAGTAAGTGCTTTGAATTCGTTGTAGAGTTCATCAATGTGTGCTTTTATTTGCTGCAATTCAGAAATACCTTCAATACCTAAAGTTTTTATGTATCCTAAATCTCCGTTGGGTCTTATGAAAGCATTAGAAGATAAAATGTACTTGGTTTGTACATAATCTGTCTTTTCAGTTCTTCTCTCTGCTCCCCATTCAATAGAAGCATTTGGGTCATAGTTGCTGAAGGAGTTATAAAGTTTGTAGTTGAAGGTATTATACCCAACTCGTATGAGTGCTTGTGATGTTTCTGTTTCTTTAAGGATGGGTATAAGAACGGGTATAGGTGGTCTACCCCCTCTGAAATTGGCTGTTTCTCCATAAACTTTAATATAACTCAAGGCATTTAAAACTTCTTGACGGGTATAAGTCTCTTTTTTGGTTTCAAAAAGTCTAAGTTCATCAAAGACAGTTTCAAAGAGTTTTTTTAGACAATCCATATAATTACTATATGGGGTCTTAATATCTCTGATTTTATCTTCAATCAACTGAATTTCAAATTCAATGCTTTGAATCTTTTCTTGAAAGGTAGCAATACCACTTTCGCTCAATTTTCCCGTTGTAAGTAAATTGAGTAGTTGGTCTCTTGCGGTAATTTGAACATCTAACTCTTGATGTAGATTTTCAAGGTCAGTATTGTCAGAGTTTAATTTTTGAGGGTCTTTTAGTGCTGTTAAATAATCTTCAATTAAACGGATAAGGGTTAAAAGAGTGTTTTCAAAGTCCTGTTGAATTAGATCGTGAAGTCCTCCGTTTTGGAGTGAAGTTAGGTAATCTTCAAGTTTATACATAAAAAGGTTGTTGCAATTACAAGCATTTATACCTTTTCTTGCTTTTGTAGCACACTTAAAGAATCCTCTATCGCTGTTGTTATCATAAATAAAGTGATTACCACAAAAACCACAAACTAAAAGATTTTTATAATCGTGTTCGGGTCTGTGTAATCCAATGGGCCTATCATCTGCTATGGTTCTTCTGCTTTTAGATGCTTCTTGTGCTGCATACCAGATTTCAGGTGTAACAATAGCGGGTAATCCCTCGTTTTCAGAGAGTCTATCTACATAATCTTCACGGACTTTAGGGGTTGATAACTTTTGAAAAAGGTCTCCAGTTGTCAATTTTCCTAAGTTATTTAAACCCATATACTTTTCGTTAGATAGTATTCTTTTGATAGTAGATACAGCAAAGGGTTTTTTCTTTTTTGTAAGGTGTCCTTCATCAGCAAGTTTTTTACTGATATTTCTGGACCCCAATCCTTGTATGCAATACTCAAACATTTTTCTAACTACTTCACCATCTACGGGGTTTATCGTGTAGTAAGGTAAAGTAGTTTTAGTTTTTTTGTGGTAGTCATATCCGAAGGGGCATCCTAAAAGTCTGCCTTCTTCTTCAAACTGTTGCTGCTTAATCTTCCCGTCTCTTGATAACTGCTCTGAGTAGGACATATCTTCACTCAAACATTGTCTGATAGCGGGCATATCTTCAAGATTTCTTGTAGAAAGGTCTTTGCTGATGAAATACACAAAGACACCTGCATTTCTGAGGGTCATAAGGATTTCATAAGCATTAATGTTACGAGCAAAACGACTTGTTGTTTTGATCCAGATTTCTTCAAATTTAGGTTTTTTCTTAGGGTTAACAGAGACCTTATATAGTCTTTGTTTCATAACTTTGTCTGGGTACTTGGGATGTGGGATATCGTCTCTGTCTTCAATTTCTACATCAAGTCCAGCATCCTCAAGCATTTCAACAAAACCAGGTCGATTTAATTTAGTTCCAGAAAGTCCCCAATCACAATAAAACTTCTTAGCAGGTCTGTAATTCTTGTATTTAGGGTCTTTCAATAGGGTTCTAAAATAAGCAGGTTGATTTTTAAAACTGGTTTGCTGTGCTTCTGCTTTCGTAGATACACGATAATAGCCTGTCATTGTGATTATATGTGGTCTTGGCATCCCTCCACCTCCTACTTAAAAGGTTTTTTTATCTGTCTATCGAGTAGTACATAAACAGAGAATAGAGATAATGGTACTTCTTACTGAGGTCATCATCAATGCCCTCCAGTTCTTCTGGTGCAAGTTTTTCTCTAAAATCTCTGTTTTTATCATCTGTTATTTCATAAATGATACTTTGCAGTTCCTCTTTGATTTTGAAAAGTTTGAACTGCTTAATCTTGTCTGTTAGTTTACCCATAATAATAAGGTCGTTTTCAACAGGGTTTATTAGTCGTTTAGGACTGTAATCTAACAGATGAGTGCAGAAGTCTTGAAGAACCTTTTCATCTTCACTATTTAAATAATCTCTATCCTCCAGATAACCTCTCAAATCCAAAAAATCATTGAGTGTAGCAACGAAAAATGGATTTTCAACATCCAGGAAATCACTTAATTCAGTAAGAATGGGGATGTCATATGAAGTATCTGTATGAAATGGAGTTGTGAAAGGATTACCAAAAGGCTTTTTGTGTATGGTACTGTAAAAATCTATCTTACTTATAGTTTCTAAAATAGTGTTGATACCATACAAAGTATAAGCCATTTTGTTAGTTGCATCCTGAGGGGTTGCAGATGTTTTGGAAAAACTCTCATACATATCAGTTAGTGACTTCCATGCATCATAAGAGAAACCCAGTTTTTTGAAGGGTTCATAGTTATCAACTTCATCAGCCTTACTTGCATCTATATATCCACTTAGCCAACTTGTAGATACTCCAAAAAGTTCTGCCAATACTTCCAAATTAGTGCTATTAGGTACACTCTTACCTGAAAGCCAATTCCTAATTGTCTGTCCAGAACAGTCAAACTTTCCTGTTTTTAAAAGGTCAGGTGGGGTTATTTTTTTCTTCTTCTCCTTAATCTCCTTGAGATTAGGGTCAAGCGGAATATATCTTTGGTCATTTAAAAGACAGTTAAATCGCTCTTTGAACTTTTCTTGCTCCATAATCAGCACCTCCTATAAACATTCTATTTGTCCATTTTTAAAAAGTCAAGAATAATTTGGGGTTTGCATGAGAATGCAAATTAAGTTTTGCTGGGCATGATGCCTGGAATCGAAGTAAAAAAATATTTGGCTTTCGTAAAAAAAGTAAATATTTTTTTATTTAGGGGGTTGACAAATGGAATTCCATCGGTTATACTGGGGCTACAAAGTCAAAAACAATTTGCGAAAAATAAAAAAGCAAAAAATAATTTGAAAAAAAGTCTTGACAAGCAGAATCCCATCGGTTATACTGGGAAGCACAAAAGAGATTTGCGAAAATCAAAAAAGACAAATCACTTTTTGCAATAGATAAAAAGAGCAAGAGGGAGGGTCCGAAATGATACCAAAAATCTAATAAGCGAACTCTACTGTAGTTGATGTCAAAAAATCAAGAAATCAAAAATAAAAGAAAATAAAAATTTGAAAGGAAGAAATTAAAATGAAGAAGATTAACAAGATGAACAAGGTGAATAAGGACATTATTAAGCTGGCCAATGGTACGATGCTTTCTCGAAAGAAACTGCTGGAGGCTAAGCGAGACTCTGAGGTAGAACTGAAGTTTGGGTATGATGAAAAGGGAGAAATCATTTGTCTGAATCCTGAGGATTGCCAGTTTAGCTTCCAAATGCAGAGGGATTTCAATAAGTTTGCTAAGGAAGAATATTTTAAGTCTAAAGGAATTCCTGTGCCTACCTATGAGTATAAGTTTAAACCTCAGCCTTACACTTGTTGTATTTGTGGTGAAGTACATACTGATTTTGGAAACAATCCTGCTCCTGCAATGAATCACGGAAGATGCTGTGACTTCTGCAACTCGTTCGTTGTTATGCAGGTTCGTATGGAGAATGTAGGGTGAACAAACTTCACCCTACATTCTGAAAAAAACAAATTAGAAAATAAAAAAGAAAAGGAGATAAAAAATGTATAATAAGTTTGATTATAAGGATATTCTGATGACTTATGGTGCTATGATGATGGATGCCCCTACTAAGAAAAAGGGTGCTACTATGGTAAAGAAAGATTGGGAAATCAAGAAGCAGCAGATGGAAGTATCCATTGATACAGCCCTTGTAGATGTGGGTATTAGAATGATGACAGTAAGTAAAAAGCGATTTGATATGAAGAAGTTCCTTGAAACAGGTGAGTTTCCTACTTATAACGGTTGTTATGTGAATGGTTTGGATGATGTAATTTCTCTGTTTAAGATTTTGGAAACATTCAAGGAAGACTCTTCTGTTAAAGAGTGTCTGGATAAAATTATGGGTTTATGGTCTGAAAACTTGGGTTCTATGACAATCTTTAATAGAGAAACCTTTTTAAATGAAGTAATGGATAACATTACTGATTTGAAAAGTCTTACCTTGCAAGAACTTTTTGACTACTACTTATCCTTTGTTTTTGATTTTGACCTTGGTGAATTGTTGGGTTTTGATTCTGTTCTGACAGATGAAGAGTTTGATATTTGGAAAGATTTTTCTAATCAGTATAGTATTGCTATCACTATGAGATATATGTACTCTGACCTTTATAACAGACTTAAAAAGTCCGTATTTGGTGACTATGTAGAGTGATTCTACACAAAGAAATAAAAAAGAAAAAGGAGATATTAAAATGTTTAGTTATAAGGATATTCTGGTGAATTATGCTGCTATGGTAAATGATGCTACCTCTAAGGAAGTGGGTATCAAAGAGGTAAAAGCGGATTGGGTAGAAAAGAAAGCACAAATTGATGATATTTATTTGACCTCTATCGTAGATGTGGGTATTGAGGTGTTAGAGAAAAGTAGAACATCTTTTGATATTAAAGGTTTTTTGGAGTATAAAGGATTGTCTGAATCTGATGTTTATAATGTACCGTTTGATTTGGTTTATCTGCTTTGGAATCTAACGGATGCTTATAATAATAGTGTGATGAAAGCCTTTTTAGAGGATATTGCAAGTCGTATGCAGAAGAATATGACCTCTTTGAGTACTACAATGAGAGAACTCCAGAATGATTACAATGAAAGTGGAAAGGATTCTAAGGAAGATTGCTTTGATAGTAATTTCAAATTTTATCTGTCAGATGCAAGAGTTAAGCATATTTTGGGTATTGACGGTTCTTCTGAGGTAGAAAAAGAACTTTGGAGTTTCGTTAATGCTTGTTATGATGTGAGTCGAGTAATGAGTCTCCTGTATCCTGATCTGTATAAGTCAATTAAGAATTGTGCTTTAAATTATGAAGGGGTTGAATAAATGTATATTAGAGATAGAGCAGATGGGTTTGATGTGATTGTAGAACAGGATGATTCTGCGGATGAGACCTCTCATATCACAGAAGTAATTAAAATGGATATATTAAAATTGATTAGTGAAGTGAATGAGAGGGGTTGTAGTCGCTTGGCTGTGTATGATCCAACTTTTAATTATAATTTAATGGCTGAGTATAAAAATGAACAATGGCACTTTTATTATTGTGGCAATGAGCAGTATAAAGTTTGCTTTTTTAATGCTATGAATGAAGTTTATAATCTTGGAGAAATAAAAGAAAGCATATGAAAGATATAAAGAAAAAGAAAAAGGGTTGATGATTTAAAAAACATCAACCCTTTTTTTATAATAAAAAAGGTCATATATAAATAAAAGTGGACATATATTTTTATATTTGTCTGAAAGGGGGAACTTCAAAAATAGCACTGAGGAGGAGTGTATTATGAAAAAGAAAATATCAATAAGTTTTGGTTTAAGTGTTTTGATTTTGCTTTCAGTTTTAGTATCTTGTTTTGGGTTTAATGTATATGCTGATGTTGTACCTCAGGTAGATTTATCTGTGAATTCAGATGGTAGTATTATAGCAACTTATTATGAGGATACAAAGGAATTACGAATATCAGGTTCAGGAGTCATAAAAAGTTATAATAGTTATAGTGATAGTCCTATGTATGACTTTAAGATAGGAGAAGTAGAAACATTAGTTATTGAAGATGGTATAACAGAATTGGGTTCTTATTCTTTATATGGTATAAAACCTATAGAAATCTCAATACCTTCAAGTTTAAAAACCTTAAAATCTTTTAGTTTAATGGGTTTTGGTAGTGATGAATTAAATTTTATTATGCCATCAACAATAACAAATATAGAGGCTTATGCTTTCAATGGTTCAAGATTTGCTTTGCTCTCCCTTCCTGAGAATCTGGAAGTTGTTGGACCTAATACTTTCTATGGAGTTGTTTGTGAGACTTTGACCTTACCTCAAAGTTTAAAGGAAATACAAGAGAGTGGTTTTGAATCTTCATCTTTTGGTAAAATAAACTTCAATGAGGGTTTATTGACAATAGGTTCGTATGCCTTTTCAGGTGCCAGATTAGGAAATATTAGTTTGCCCTCATCTGTAAAAAGTATAGGCTCTTATGCTTTTTCTGCAATAAAAAATGCAGGTACATCAATTGTTTTAAATGAGGGTTTAACAGAAATGGGTTCTAATGCTTTTGAGAAAAGTAGTTTAGGTTCTGTTACAATTCCTGGAACTTTAAAGAGTATCCCTGCTTATTGTTTTTATGATTCAAGTGTATCAAATATAATTTTATCAGATGGTGTAGAGAGTATAGGTGATCGTGCTTTTTATAAAACACAAGTGTATCAAAGTATTAGTTTACCTACGACTTTAAATCATGTTGAGAATTATGCTTTTAGTAATTCAAGAATAAATTGTACTTTGGAAATACCAGGTAGTTTGGAAAGATTATCTGATTATATGTTTAGAGAAGCAAGAATAACAAATTTAAAATTGAATGAGGGTTTAAAAACAATCGGTTCGTATTGCTTTAATACAAGTATAATTCCAAGTGTGGTTTTACCTTCAAGTGTAGAAACTGTTGGAAATGATGCTTTTAGATATTTGGAGACAAGTACTTTAACATTAAATGAGGGTTTAAAAAACCTTGGAGATAATGCTTTTGCTAATGTTAATGCTTACAATTATTCTACAAATTATTTGCCTTTATCCAGTATTAGAATACCTTCTACTGTAACAGAGATACCTGCGGGTTGTTTTCAGGGCAGTTCTATATTGGAGATAATTTTGCATGATGATATTACATCAATCGGGAGTAGTGCTTTCTCAGGTTGTGAGATTTCTTCTTTTGACTTGCCTGAGTCTGTTGTTTCTGTTGGAGATAGTGTTTTATCAGGTTGTAGCAAATTGCAGGAGATAGATTTGACGGGTAGTTTGGAAAGTTTATCTTGGGGTTTTTGTCAAGAATCAGGTTTAACTTCTGTTGTGATACCAGAAAATATAAAAAATATTGATGATAGAGCATTTTGGCATTGTCCTTCATTAGGGTTTGTTACTTTTACAAATGGTTTAACTTCTATAGGTTCAGAGGCTTTTAGGGCAACTCCTTTAACTTCCGTAGTTTTTCCAGATAGTTTAAAAACAATATGTGAATTGTCCTTTGCTGATTGTTCAAACTTATCTACTATTGATTTAAATGAGGGTTTAGAAACAATAGAGGGTGGTGCTTTTAGAAATACTGCTCTTACAAGTTTATCTTGTCCTTCAAGTTTACAGATTATAGAGATAGAGGCTTTCAAGGATTGTAGTTCTTTAACATCTGTTGAATTCAATGAGGGTTTATGGTTTATAGATATAGGTGCTTTTAAGAATACGGGTATAACAGAAGTATCTATACCATCAACTACAGAGCATTTAGAGGGAACTGCTTTTGAAGGGGCTCCCTTAAAAAGCATGACAGATAATTATAATGGAAATAGAACAGTTGGTGGTATGGTTAGTTTTGATACTCGTATTTATAATCGTGTAGGTCAGAGTTCAATGCATTTGTCAAATGATTTAGATTATGTGGCTTTATATAGAAATAATACGGATTTATTAGAAAGTGCTGAATTAATGCCAGAACCAACAGAAATAGTATTCTTAGATGATATGGGTAAAGAAATGATAGATTTCAATGTTGAAATTGACTTGCATATATCTTCTCCTAATATTACTTGGGAAAATTGGTCTTTAACAGAATATAATGTGAATAATGAGTTTAGAGTGGTGAACGATGAAACTTATGGTTATGTGATAAAGAATTCAGAAGATTTTATTGTATGTGATAGTCAAAATAGAAATCCTATAACTCCAGTTTCGGTATCAGATTATATTATAGATAATGGTCAGTATTATTTGTTTACTGCTGAGGGTGATCGAGATACAGGCGGTATAGATATTGATGAGTCTGTATTACCTACCTCAGAGGAAATTAGTATTATATTAAATGCTGTACCTACTATGTTTAAGGTAACAGTACCAATTAGAATAAATATAAATATGAATTCTGAGGGTTTAGTAACAACAGGTCAAGGCTATGTTATAAGTAATGAGTGTGCTATGGGGCCAGTTATTATTACACATATCAAAGTAAATACTGCTACTGATTGGAAATTGGGTAATTTTACAGATGATTATAATAATATGCCTGCTTCTTCTAAGGTTTTAGGACTTCAAATAAATGGAGTTAATGTGGGTTCAAATGGAATTGTTGAAATGAGTGAAAGTTTAAGTAGTGTAATAAAGAACAAGGAAAGCAAAGAATTGAGTTTTGAAGCAAAATTACCTCCTCAAAAAGTTGCTTTACATGAAAATGTTGCAGCCATAGTTTTTACAGTTGATTTTGATAAGATTTAATATAAGGGTCGTATATGACTTGTGTGCTTGTTTTAAGTAGGGGGGTGGTATCTTACCACCCCCTATTATAAATGTCCGTGTAGGGTCTTTAAACTTGATTTAGGAAGATGTGCCTTGAGGTTAAAATCATCAATGTCTTTATTTGATTGTTATATAAAGTTTTTTGACAGTTATATTAAATAGATGGACAGTTGATATATAAAAACAGATATAAAATTAGACATGTGTAATCTATATTATATAGAGAGTGTTATGTTGATGTAGAAGAAGTGAATGATAAATATACTTCAATTCTTTAATATCTCTTGAAAAATCAATCCTTTCAATATTTTATGAGGTGGTGAAAATCAATGTGTTTATTAGATTTATTTAGTATAATAGGTGCTTTGCATTTGGGCAAACCTGTAGAAAGTTATGAGACTGTGGATGAATATGATATAGCGAAGATAGCCAGTGACACCTTTTACTATAAGGATAAAGATGGTTCGTTGGTTTTCACGAAGTCCGCAGTAGATAAAGAGAAAGTAACAGCATCTTTTTTAACGACAGATTACAAATTACCAAAATATCTGTTATTCACTTATAAAGATGGTGATTGGAGTGCGGAGCAGTCCAATAATTTAGCAAATTATATGAGGATGTTGAAGTTTAAGAAAGATGAAGTATCAGATCGTTTTGGTATAGTGAATCCTTCTGTTTTTTCCAATGGTTCTTGTTTTGATACTCTACAAACAAATTTAATAAGTTTGTTTGGTAGCTCTGTTTTGCTACTGGAGTCCCCCATAGTAAATAAATCTTTGTGATTTATTTTATATATATCTTTTTCCATAATAATATCAATTCCTTTAGAGAGATCGGGTAGTTTGACTACCCGATTTTTTATGTTGCTTAAAATAAAAATTGACAGTATCAACTTTATGTTTTATACTTTAGAAAAGGTGGTGTAGTCATGACGATTTCAGAACAGATTCGTATGTTATGTGGTCGTTTGAATATTTCTGCTGCTGAATTGGCTCGTAGAACGGGTCAAAGTCCTCAAAACTTTAATGCAAAGATGAAAAGAGAAAGTTTTACGATTTCTGAGTTAGAGCAGATAGCAGATGCGACAAATACAGTTTTTGAGCGAAGTTTTGTGTTAAGTAATGGTGAAAAAGTGTAAAGGGGTTAAGGATAATGGTTTTTCGTTTGGGTGAATTATTTTGTGGTCCTGGCGGTTTGGCCTGGGGTGCTATGAATGCTGATATAGGTGATCCTGCTTATAAGATTGTGCATGCTTGGGCAAATGATTATGATGCTTCAACTTGTGAGACCTACACTCATAATATTTGTCCTACTGACCCTGATAGTGTGAAGTGTGGTGATGTTCGTAAGTTGGATATAGATAGTTTGGGTTCTATTGATGCTCTTGCTTTTGGTTTTCCTTGTAATGATTTTAGTGTTGTAGGAGAACAGAAGGGTTTTGATGGCACCTATGGACCTCTCTATACCTATGGTGTCAAGGTTTTAAAGAAGTATCATCCTCAGTGGTTTTTAGCAGAAAATGTTGGTGGTTTGAGAAGTGCAAATGAGGGTTCTGCTTTTGAGAAGATATTGAGTGACTTAAAGGCAGCAGGATATAAGATTTATCCTCATTTGTATAAGTTTGAGGAGTATGGTGTTCCTCAGGCTCGTCATAGGGTCATTATCGTAGGTATAAGAGACGATTTACCGTATGAGTATAAGGTCCCTTCTCCTGCCCCTTATAAGGACATAGATAACAGTTGTAAGACTGCTTTGGAAGTACCTCCTATTCCTGCAGGTGCTTTGAATAATGAGTTGACGAAGCAAAATAGCAAGGTTGTAGAGAGACTTACTTATATCAAGCCAGGTGAAAATGCTTTTACTGCTGAACTTCCAGAGCATTTACAGTTGAAAGTGAAGGGTGCTAAGATAAGTCAGATATATAAAAGACTTGACCCTTCTAAACCGGCTTATACCGTAACGGGTAGTGGTGGTGGTGGTACTCATATTTATCACTACTCTGAGCCTCGTGCTTTGACAAATCGTGAAAGAGCAAGATTGCAGACATTTCCAGATACTTATGAATTCATGGGTAGTAAGGAAAGTGTAAGAAAGCAAATTGGTATGGCAGTTCCTTGCAAGGGTGCTAAGATAATTTTTGAGGCTATTTTGAAGACCTTTGCGGGTATTTCTTATGATTCTGTGCCTACTAATTTGAAAGAATAAGAAAGGGGGTTATTGTCTTGCTGAACTATTGGTGGGTCACAAGACCTAAAAGGAAGTTAAATTCAATACCAGAGGTATTATCAACTTTTGCAGAGATTTCTTTGGACCAAGAGTGGCAAGGTCAACGAGACTCCCATCTTTCGTTTGAGGAAGCATTGGAATCAGCAGGTTTAAAGCGAAAGGGTGAGAGACGGGATCAGACAGGTGGTGGCGCCCGTACTTATAAAGCCTGGGTTATGAGTTTAGGTTTGATTTTCACTCAGGAATCAACAGATAAAATGAAATTGACTCTTGCTGGTGAAGCCATAATGAATGGTGAAAGTCCAGTAGCAGTATTAAAAAATCAAGTTTTAAAATACCAGTTCCCCTCGTCTTTTTCATTAAGTCGAGGGGTTCAGGTCTCTTCACGATTTAAGATAAGACCTTTTCGTTTTCTATTAAAGTTATTGATGGATGATAGGGTTCTTTATTTGACAGAGGAAGAGATAGCAAAGATAATTGTTGTTGAAGCAGAGAATGAGACTGATAAATGCTATGAGAAGATAGTAGATAGAATTCATGAGTTTCGTAGTAAGGGTGATGCTTGTTTAGATGATGATTTCTTTGAGAAGTATGCCCCGTCAAAGGGTTCTGTCAATCCAGAGCATCCTTTTAGTCATCTGATGGACTTATCCAATACTTTGATTAATTGGTTGGATTATTGTCAGTTTATAGAAAGAGATGCAGGTCAAATAAGGGTTCTTGAAGAAAAAAGAGCAGAGGTAACAGAGATTTTATCAGAAGTACCTCCCTTTATAGACCGTCCAGACCAGCATGAGTATTTTCAAAGAAAGTATGGTTTAGACCCGAAACATAAGAAAGATAATAGAAATCTTACGGGTACTCATACAATAACAGCAAAAATCATAGCAGAGCAGAAAATACGACAAGCCTATATTGGTGAGTCTTTGAAACGACCAATTTCTAAAATCACTCCATCTCTTGTAGATCGTATAGTAGAGCAGACAGGATTTGATGATAAATTGGTAGAGGAAACTTTGTTGAGATTGTATCCTCGTGGTTCTGTTGGTGCTTTTATGACAGAGTATTTTGAAATGGCTTTTAAGGGTCGTGATGAGGCAACACCTTTTGAGAAAGCGACAGTTGAGTTATTCCAAGATGTTTTTGGTTTTGAAGCAAAGCATGTTGGTCCAATAGGTTTAACACCAGATGTTTTGTTGGTTTCAGATGTAGAGGGTTATCAGGCCATTATAGATAATAAAGCCTACTCGAAGTACACAATCAGTAATGACCATCATAACAGAATGGTTCATAACTATATAGAAAACTTGGGTCGTTATTCTTCTTCTGCTGCTCCTCTTGCCTTTTTCAGTTATATAGCGGGTGGTTTTGGGAAGAACTTTGATTCTCAGGTTCGTGCGATAGTAGATGAAACAGGTGTAAATGGTTCAGGTTTTAGTGTTTCTACAATGATAAAATTAGTTGAGTGTTATTCTGATAAGGGTTATACTCATAAGACATTAAGAGACCTATTTTCTCTAAATCGTCAGGTTTTAATGACTGATTTTTGATGTCAAAAAATCAAAAAATGGGGGTTCGTTGAACCCCCATTTTTTATTTACCTCTATGACCACTCGTTATTTTATGGTATTCTAAAAAGGGTGGTCTTTATGAGGATATTTCTTTCACAAGAAGAATTAGATAAATGTTGGCAGTTTTCATTAGATTCAGCGGGTAGTCAGCAAGGTATAGAATTTGGTCAATCTGATACAGATGTTCGTAAAACATCAGAGATAGCAAGAGATAATTTGATAGGTAAAATGGCAGAGGTAGCCATTTCAAAGATGTTAAAAGAGCAATTTAATCTTGAAATACCGTTAGATTTTGAGGTTTATTCCAGAGGTAAATGGGATGATAATGATGTAGAAATCAATGGGTGGCATATAGATGTAAAGTCAACTCGTATAGGTCATTGGTTGTTGATTGAATGGAATAAACTGAATTTTCGTCAAAAACAAGGTGAATTGCCACATGCCTTTTTTATGTGTAAAACTGATTGGGATATGAAAGTAGATGTTCCCAAGGGTTCTGTAGATTTAGTGGGTTGTATAAGCACTACAAAATTAAAAGCGGGTATGCCACATGTAATGGTTTTGCGAAAGGGTGATTGCATTCCAGGGACTCATACCAGATTACAGGCAGATAATTTTGGTGTAGAGTTTAATGACCTTCAGAAAGATTGGAAGGTCATCATAGAATATATGCTTCACAATTCTCCTCCAGATCTCTCTGAGTATCCTAATCCCTATACGGGTAAAACTCAGCAGCAGTATGTTAAGCAGGTTTCTATTGAGCAAGAGGAAAAAGGTTTTATTGCTTGTATCATAGAGAAAATAAAGAGTTTCTTTCAGAGGTAGGTTTATCCTACCTCTCTTTTGTTGTAGAAGCCCCTATAACGACTTGTAAAGGGTTCTTTGCTTGGTTGGTGTACTGACCCTACTATGACCTTAAACCCCCTCCTGGGTCAATCTGAGGGGTCGTGTGATATAAAAGAATAGATCGTGTTAGATGTGCTGTTTTGCAGCACATCTTTTTTTGTTTCACAAAAAAAATAATTGCTTATGTCTCATTGATTTTTGAATTTGAAGGACAGTTGATAAACCTATTTGAACATAAATTGTAGCATGTGAAATCTAATATTAATAAAGGGGTGACGAAAGATGAAATATAAGTTATTAACAGAGAAAAATGAGAGTGGTAATACAGTATTTTCAAAACAGCGATATGGTAAATCCTTTATATATTTTGTAATAACATCTGATGGGTATAAACCTGTAACAAAAAACTGGATTTTGGAGAATAAAGATAGCATTTCAAATGTCAATGTATCAGGTGATAGTTTATCCGTAAAAGAAAGTAAAAGGGTTTCAAAGTATGAGGATTTTGGAGAAAAGATAGGTGGAGCAAAAAAAGATAGATCGTCTTCAAGAGTTTCATCAAAAGATACTAAAGTTTATTTGCAACGAGATAAACTTTGGAAAACTCAATCAAAAGAAGATATGTTATCTTCTGGTTATGATAAAGCGATGATTTATTTTGTTCGTGAAGTAAAAAAGAGCATTCCAAAGGTAAGCCCGTTTAGTTCTGAAAATGATGAAGATAATGCTTTATATAGTGATTTTGTGTTGGGTATAAAAGAAATCTGTATGAGATATAAAACAATAGATAGTTATTTGGATTTCATAAAAAGTATCAATAATTTAATGATAAAGATGGGTCTGAAATTAGTTTCTCCTATAATTCATCCAAAAGATAGAAATTCAAAAACTTTAAGTGCAAAGGGTTTAAAACTAATAACAGATGATTTGTTGTGTGTCATACTACCAGATTTCTATTTTGGGTATATGAGAAGATTTTTGGAAAGTGATAAAACTCTGTCTGAAAGAGAAAAGTTTAAATATAGTTATGTAATAGTAAGTTTAAAGGGTTCTAATTATAATGGAAGTTATTTTGAGCATTGTAGTTTTGGCGATAATGTTTTACAGTGTGTAGATTTCACTTTATTACCTAAATTAGAGGGTCGTGGTATGCAGATATTTAAAAGTTGTGATTCTTGTATAGTTTCTATGGGTCAAACAATTATTTATGCGGGTTTAGAGTCAATGTGCAAGTCCGTTTTAGAAGAAAAATTAAAGAGTTTAGATTCTGCTGAACCAGAAGTAGAAGAAAAGGAAAGAAAATCAAGATTAAAATATCCCGTATTGTCTGATATTCAATTAAAAAGTCCGAACACCCTAAATAAGAATGTAGAGGGTGAAGATTTTATAAGAACCTTTGGAATTCGTGGTGGAGAGTATGGAAATTGGGTAACAGAAGAAGAAAGAAAAGAAAATCTTGCTTATGCTTTTATATCTTTTAGAGATTTGGCTTATGTATTGCAGATACCAGAGAAAAGTATAAGTTTGGGTAATAAATTGAATATTGCTTTTGGTTCTCGTGGTGTAGGATATGCAGTGGCTCATTATGAGCCATTATATGAGGTAATCAATTTAACTCGTATGAATGGTGCGGGTAGTTTAGCCCATGAGTATTTTCATGCGATTGATAATATAGTAGGAAAATTAATGGGTAAAGATTGGTTGACAGATACGAGTATAGAACCAATAAGGAAATTAAAATCAGCAATGTGGTTTACTCCTGTGTCTGTTTCTGTTAATGAGCAAAAAGAAAGATTATGTAAAAGTTATAATATTGAGTATTACAATATGCGAAATAGTATGGAGAAATGGTTAGTCAATGGTGCTTATGCTGACCCAAAGGAATTAGATACATTTATGAAAAGGGTTCGTGAAGAAGCAGAAAATGGTGAGCCTATAAAGTATAATTCAGTCTATCCTTTAGCGAAAGAGATAGGAAAGTATATAAGTGAGAAAAGGGGTTTAAGTAAGGTAAGTCAAAAAATGGTAGAACATATGAATGGGTATATCCGAGTAATCAAGGGTCGTTATATGGATTTACAGAAAGACTTAAAACCTCAGATAGAGGAAGAATTATCTAAATATTATGAAAATGCTAAGGAATTAAGCAAAAATGATACTCGTTTTGGTCATGACTATTGGGACAGTGAAAAAGAAATGGCTGCTCGTGCTTTTGCTTGTTATGTAAAGGATAAGTTAGCATCAAATGGGTATGTGAATGATTATCTTTGTGGTCATGCAGACTTAAGAGGTTCTGATAATATACCCATTTATCCAGAGGGTGAAGAAAGAAAAAGAATAAATGCAGCATTTGATGAGTTATTTGCTTATTTAAGAGAAAACTTTTTTAAATAATAAAAGATGATGGGTTATCCCCATCATCTTTTTTATTTTTTGAAAATAGACAGTTGACAGATAAAATTAAACATAAAAGCAGACATGTATTTTCTATTAATAATAAAGGGGGTTGTATGTATGAGGTATATATTGAAGTATAGATTAGATAATGGAATGGGTTTGTATGTAGTATTAGATGCTTCATCAGAGTCAGTAGCAAAAACAATACCATTAAAAAGTGTTCATTCTCTTCCCTCTCAGTATCGTTTTGAATCTCGAAATTATCAGTCCTCAGAGAAGTGGTCTATTAAAACAAAAACCGTACCTCAAAAGGGAAATCACCAATATCAATACTTTGTGGTAGATTCAAGTGGTATGAGATCAGGAAAAATCAAGGGTTTAGGTGTCAAAACAGCGATAGCCAATTTGGAGCGAGAAATCAAGATAAATAAGGTGTGTCGTATCTTTTTGTATGACTTGGAGGACATAAAGAAAAAGCGAAAGAGTTCTTTAAGGAAGGCTCGTGAGACCTTACAGAGTAAGGCATCTACTGTATCTGTTTATACTCAGGCTTTAGAGAAAGAGGAAGTAGTAAAGAATTCGGGTTTATTAAAAGAGTTGACATTACTTACAAATATGACTTTGGATTATATGTCAGGAAAATATAAAGAAGTTCCCTTTAATGTCATCTTGGGTATAACAGCAGCAGTTGTTTATATAGCCTGTCCAGTTGATTTAATTCCTGATTTTCTACCCGTTATAGGTCAAGTAGATGATATAGCCGTTTTAACTTGGGTATTAAAAAGATTTCATGCGGAGTTAATGAAGTACTCTGAATGGAGAGAACAGAATACAGAAAAGAAATAAAACTCACTTCAAAAAGTGAGTTTTATTCTTATATATCAAAGGTTATTGAGTTTTTGAAAAATAAAAATGGACACATATCGTTTAGATACAGTATAGATGATGTAGAGATATAACATGTATGATTGAAATAGGACATGTGAAATTATATTAAGTTGAAAAGAGCAAAGGGGGGTTACTGATTATGTTAATGAAATCAAATGGAAAAGATAAAACTGGTTTGTTGAAACAGATAGATTACTTGTTAAAGGAGTTGGAAAATCCACATATAACAGTAGAAAGAGTTCAGAGCATAAAAGGATTATCTGTAGATTTAGCAGAAGCAATAGATAAAAGTTTTAATAATGCGGCAATTTTGGGTTCTTTCGTGAAAGAGTCATATCGTGTAGATAGTCGATATGATAAGAGAAAAGTGAAAAGGGTTTTAAAGAGTTTGCGAGTATATTTAGGAGATTGTTAAATAAAAAGAATTAAAGAATGGAGTGTTTTATTATGGCAAAGACAATATCGGGTATAGATTTAGCAAGAGCATTATGTGAGGTTCAGAGTACAGGATATTATTCAAAGGATATAACAGATATATTGACAAACGAAGTATTAAGGGGTCGTTTAGAGATTTCTCGTGAGAAGTTTTTATCTCTTGCTGCTTTATTAAAGGAAATAAATGCTTTGGGTATTTCTTATAAGAGCATTGTAATTTTAAGAAGTTTCTTCTTTGAGTTTGAAGAGATTAAAGAGTTTGCAGAGAGGAAGTCAAAAGATATTTTGTATGATGTGATTGTAGAGTATGAGATAGAAAATCCAGAGGTTGAAAGTGTAATAGGTCAAACATCTGATAGCCTGACTCCTGATTATGTATCTTTGGAAGATGCCTTAGATTATGAGGAAAATTCAAAGTATTTAAAACTCAGAGTAAGTTAAAAGGGGTTGATATTATGGAAGAAAAGAAAAAGGTGTTGAATGAGATAGAAATACTATTAAAGTTTATAGATCGTAGATTTGTGGAAAGTAAAAATGAAGAAGTTAAAGTTACATTGTTAGCAATAAAGTCCAGATTAATAGATATAAAACAAAAATTAAAAGATTGAGAGGGTGTTTAAAATGAAAAAAATATTAGCGAGTGTTTTATCTTTGGTGATGATAATGGGTTTATCTGTAAGTGCTTTTGCAGATAGTAATGGTCAGGGTTCTGGAAGTGCAGTAAGTTCTACTCCTGTAGGTGCCATAACTCCTGTGAAAATGGGTTGTAGTGATTTTGAAACGGGTACTTATCGTATCTCAATTGTAGATGATTCAGACAATGGATACTTTTTGATTGAGGATAGTGAGGGTGAATTAAAGGATTTCATCATAATAGTAGATGATTCTTATGGTTATTTGTATATAGATGGTGACTCCAGTAATGTGTGTTATTTAATGGATGTTGATTATGAGTTAGTAAGTAAGTCAGATTTGGGTTATTCTGGTTATCATGTGTATGACTTTGAGACAACTGAAAGAGACTATGATCCTCTTGAGGGTTTTGTTGAGGTGGATGAAGTCCCTAGTTATGGCGAGTATGTAGATGGTGTAGTCGTGGTAGATGAAAGTCAGTTAGACAGTTCAGATTATGAGGCTATGTTTTCCTAATAGTTCTGGAGAGAGGATTAAGGAATGAAGGGGGGATGGTATTGCCTTATATCATAAGGCAATACCACGATTATGACAGCAGCCATAGGGATAAAGAGAGGTTCAGAAATAGATGTAATAACAGTTGAAAAGGATGGAAATCCTGCTTTTGCGGGTGCTACCTTGTATGCCAAGTATCAGAAAGCAGAAAGAGTTGCGAAATTGATAGAGTTAGGTGATTTGGTTAAGGTTGGTGAGAAATTAAATCCTAAATCTTCTTTGGGTCATTACATTTTGACTGATGAAAAAGGTCGTGTAGAGCAAAGACTTCAAGAAGGTGTTTGTATTTCAAAGTATAGAGATGTTCATCAGATAAAGGGTTCTGTTGTCAAAAGGAATAAAAGGCAGAAGGCTCGTGTGTATAGTAATCTAAAGGTTGCTTATATTTGTGAGGGTGTTGATTACTTATATATTTATGATACAGAAAAAGAAAATTGGGTATCTTGGGGTTTAGATTATAAAACAGGTGCTTTTAATAAGTTAAAAATTCACTATATACCATTGATAAGGAATTTGGTATATCGTGATGACATAAGTTTAACAGAGGAAGAAAAAGAGGGTCTTTCGAGGTTAAAAGATTAAAACATTGATTTATGTAGTATTTATAATGGTTTTGGAGATTTTGATTTTTGCTTTTATATAATTCAATGTTTATGGGTAGTTTTTTGATATAAGAATACGATTTTTTGTGATTATTGCCATCTAATTTTCCTCTCACCATATCTAACTGGTTTTAAAAAAATAAGATGCAAAAAATCAACAAAAAAATATCCTTATAGAGATTTCAAAAGAGATTTCAAGCCTAAAAGCATAAGGATATTAAAGAACTTAGGAGGTGTAATAGATGTGTCGTAAAATACTTTCTTTATTGTTAGTATTAACTTTTTCTTTTAGTTACTGCTTACCTACTTATGCTTTGGAAACAGAAAGTGAGTTGAGTACAGAGACAGAGATAAGTACAGAAAGTGATAATGCTTATAATGTATCAGATGATACAACAGCAAGTGATACCGTAAGTTCAGAGGGTTCTATTGATAATATGGTATCAGATGGTTTAACAGAAAATGAAGATGTAGGGGGTTCTACTGATGCAACAGTATCAGATGATTTAACAGAAAGTGAGGATGTAGGGAGTTCTACTGATGAGCCAGTATCAGATGCCCCTTCAGAAGTTGAGGATTCTGCTGATGAAACAGTATCAGATGATTTAACAGAAAATGAAGATACTGATAGTTCTACTGATGAGTCAGTATCAGATGCCCCTTCAGAAGTTGAGGGTTCTGCTGATGAAACAGAAAGTGATCCTGTTGACCCAGGATTTACGATAAATCCTGGTTTGGAGAATAATGTAGCAACAGGTGGTAGTGATGTAGATTTAATTGATCCAGGGTTCACAATGAATCCTGATTTAGAGAATGGTCGTGATGATGGTCTCGTTGATCCAGGGTTCACAATGAATCCAGAGTTAGAGAATAATGTTTATGAGGGTGGTGGAAATGTAGGTTTGCCGGAGCAGATACCTGTATTGCCTTTGGAATACTTCACCATAGAAGATGTGGGTGTTTTCACTTTGGAATCAAGTGGAGTTGGTCAATCTTCGGGAGTTTATAGTTGCACGAATTCAACAGGTGTTGACTTAAACTTGATAGGTATAAAGATTATATCTGTAAATGATTGGGCTATCGTAGGTTCAGAAGTGGATTTCTATAATGCAGTTGAGGGTTGTAAAGAGTATAGATTAACTGTTGATGCTCGTGTTTTAAGTGAGGGTTATACTTCTGTTTCCTACTCTGTGCCAGATGGCAGCACCGTAGAGTTACCTATAAACTTGGAAATGGGTCCGTTTAGAGATGGTATAAAGGATGGTATATTTAGTTTTATAGCAGTCTATGAGGGTTATAGGGTTGTAAAGAGTATAGAGCCTATTCTTCCTCCTTTAGAAGAAATAGAGGGTTCTATCAACAAACCAGAGGAAACCCCTGTCATAGATGAAACTGTGGACTCTGATAAAGAGGTCGTAGAAGAAGCACCAACAGAAGAAGAAACAGAGGGTTCAACAGAGACCCCTGCTGTCGATGAGTCAGAGGGTTCTACTGATACAACAGAGAAAAACCCTGTTATAGACGGGTCAGAGGGTTCAACTGAAAAACCAGAGGAAACCCCTGCTGTCGATGAGTCAGAGAGTTCAACTGAAAAACCAGAGAAAAACCCTGTTATAGATGAATCAGAGGGTTCTACTGATACACCAGAGGAAACCCCTGTTGTCGATGATACAGAGGGTTCTA
Source organism: Flavonifractor sp. An91 (assembly GCF_002159225.1). Taxonomy (NCBI): domain Bacteria; kingdom Bacillati; phylum Bacillota; class Clostridia; order Eubacteriales; family Oscillospiraceae; genus Flavonifractor; species Flavonifractor sp. An91. Next base: position 49,177 of record NZ_NFHA01000005.1, read on the forward strand.
CTGATACACCAGAAGAGACCCCTGTTGTAGACGGGTCAGAGGGTTCAACCGAAAAACCAGAGGAAACCCCTGCTGTTGATGAGTCAGAGGGTTCAACTGATAAATCAGAAGATACAGAGGGTTCTACTGATTTATCCTTAAATACGAATGAAAATCTTGATGTTTCTATTATTCCTGAGACACCTATACAGGAAGAAACAATAGAGAGTTCAGATATACTTTTAGAAGATATGCAAGACCAAAACACTTCTGACCTTCCAGAGACACCAGTTAAGGAAGAAGAAAGTGTGGATGTGGTATTTGATGAAACATCTTCTAATGACACTTTTGACACCAATATTTCACAAGATATAAGAGAGTAAGAAAACAAGAAGATGGACTACCCATCTTCTTGTTTTTTGCAATATTCTTCGATATAATAACTTTACTATCGTATAGATAGGAGGAAGTTATTATGCTTAAAGAGACTAATTTAGATGAAGTTAAAAAAATAGCAGTTTCTATGCTCTATTTAGATATAGGTCTGACGGATTTTTCTCCAATGATTGTAAGTCATCCCTTCACAAGTTCGGGTATTACTATGATTAAAAGTGATGGTGACTTTAAAATGGTCAATCTTATAGAGAATGCGGCTGATTTGCAATTATGGAGAGATGCAATAAAGCAACAAATATCTAAGGCGGAATCTGCTTTTTCAATCTTGTTTTTAATGAATAAGCCTTATTATTTTGCTTTTATAAAGTTTTCAAAACCGTTTTTGAGTAAGAAAGATTTATCAAAGATATTGGGGGTTTCTTGGACTCAAGTAGAGTTTTCAAATCATGATGCCAACTTATCAAAATCAGAGTTGGTAGCCCTTTTTAAGCAATGTGACCCTCAGTACCTTATGGACAAAGAAGATTATGCTGCTTATAAGAATTTGGGTTCTGAGATAGTTGTTTATCGTGGTGTTACTCAGGCTGATATGGGGCATGTGCGGGCTCTTTCGTGGACTTTATCATATGAGAAAGCAGAGTGGTTTGCTCATAGATGGAGTGCAGATGGGTTTGTATATAAGGCAAAAATTGAAAAGAAACATACACTGGCTTGCTTTTTGGGTAGAAATGAGAAAGAAATCATTGTAGACCCTAAATATTTGCAAGATATAGAACAGATGTAATAAATGGAGGGGTCTTTTTGAAAGACCCCTCCATTTATTTATATTTCAGTTTAAATACTTGTTTTGTAAAGGGTTGCACATAAGTTTCAGATGGTGAAAGGTCGTATCCCAAGGATTCAGCCAGTGCAATTGCTTTTTCAGATGCTTTCTGTCCGTTGGGTAGTTTTCTGATAAAACCTTGAATTGCTTTGGTTTCAGAGGTATAAGCATCATTACCTTTTCTTGCTCCAGCCTGTACTTCCCTATCAGTTTCTTTATGGTACTGATTTCTGAGTTTACCTCCCTGCAGGGTTCCAGTTGCAGTTATTGGAGTTCCAGTATAAATAAAGAAATCACCTATTTTTGTGATTTCAAAATTAGGGTCGTTTAAGGTGTAGCAACTATAGCAGTATAGAACAAGGTCTTGAAAGTGTGCATTAAGTTCTTTGGAGTCATAGTCCAGAAAAACAGAGTAAAAGAAAGCATCTTTGGTATCAAAGAAACCAGAAATATCCCCACCAGTTGTTTGCATTTTATATAAACAAAAAATCCTGTCGTGATAGTAAGTTTCTTTGAGTAGTAAGGTTTTAAAGTATGGATTTTCAAATTGAATAGTGACTCCGTTTGTGGGTAAAGTTTTCTTTCTCTTTTTGAGTTTAGTAGGTAAAGAAAAAGTAATTCCACTTGTCAAGTCAAAAAGTGGGGTTGCTACAGTGTTATAAGGTTTTTGTGGTAGTATATCAAAGGTGAATTCGTTGATAAATGGGTATAGGGTTGAAGTCATAGCGGTAAAAATGCGGTCCACATTGGATAGCATTTCGATATCTTCAAGACTTTTCAGAGGATACCCATACTTAGAATAACTTTGGTGTATGAGTTGCGGCAAATTGGGTACTGCTGCTTTTGTCTTAAATATTTTCTCAGTTGTTAGTTGTAGATCGTATCCTCCCATATCTAATAAAGGAAATGGATCGTTTATGGTAAGAACTTCTCCTACTGTGCTAATACCTACAATGTTTTTAGAGAAATCAAATTTTGATGGTCTAAGATACTCGGTTGTTTGGAGAAGCAAATTGAGGTATGCCATAATTACTTTGCTATTGATGCTGCGGTAAAGATTTGGGGATAGTCTGACACGGGAGCATAGGTATGAGAATTCAAAGAAATCTTGATATAGATTTTCTTTTTTAATTTTTGTGCTGATTTCATTAAAGAAAGAGTGTAGTTGAAAGACAAACTTTTCAGGATTGGCGCCGGCGAGTTCTACTTGACTTTCGTAGAGTTTTGTGAATTGGGTCATCTGTAAGTCCTGACAGTAAAAATAAAGGGACATGGATAACTCAGAGAAAGGAACACCTATGAGGTCTTCCAGAGTAGCAATAGCGGTATTCATTGTCCTTTTTTGTAAGACTTGAACGGGTTGAGGTTTTCCCTCAATCTTTTTATTTAATTTTTTCCACCAAGAAAATGACTTTTCAAGTAGAACTTCTTTAGATTCTAAAATGTCCATAATTCATACCTCATAAGGGTTTTTCTGTTGGGTTTATTATATCAAATAAAAGTCGTGTCGTATATACGAAAAAATAGCATGACACTGATTTATTTGGACAGATAAGCCCTTTTTGAAACATGTAATCTTACTTTCTAATGATTTTAAAATTATTAGAAAGGATGGTTGTTATGGAGAAAGAAATTTCAAGTGGTACTATGTTGGGTATCGTTTTAATTGCTCTTGCAGCAGTAATTGGTTTAGGTTTTGGTGTATTTAGTATTGCAAAAGGTGTAGCAAATGAGGGAACAGTTAATGTTCAGGATAACTTAGGAACTGTTTCTGAATCTGCTTTTGAAGATTATAATGATAAGATTGTAACGGGTACAATGGTGAAGAGTGCAGTTACTAATTTTGCTGGTAAGTCAGTAGGTATATTGATAAATACTACTGCTATGGATAAAGGTGTAAAACCTTATGCTCAACATTTAAGCCTTCAGGTATATGAGTTAAAAGAAGCAGGTGTAACAACTATGGAAACTCCTGATGAAGTAACAGGGTCTTGGAAGAGTTTAGGTGATGAAGTTTCGGTATCCGTTCCTACTACTGGTTCTAAGTTCTATGTTAATTATGGGGCTCTTTTTGGTAGTACAGGTGAAGAAGCAGATGATGGTTCAGGAAGAACTATTATAGAATGGGATACTATGAATGAAGGAACTATTGAATTAAAAGATGGTGTTTATATAGCAAAAGGTGTCCCATTTGCAGTAAATGAGGATAATGGTAAAGTTCTTAGAGACGATAGTGTAGGTGGTTTTGGTCGTACAGGTAATTGTGAGTATATTGCTGCTACTGCAAAGTTTACTGCTAACTTAATAAAAGATGAATCAGGTACAACAATAGGTATTGTATTCACTCAAAATGCGGCATAAAACATATAAAAATCTTTACTTTTCTATTGACATACGATAACATGCGAGTCAATAGGAAGGAGTGATTTTATTATGAGTTTGAACCCTGAAAGAATGTTGCTTGTTTTTAAAATTGATGCTTTGGCAAGAGAACTTTTTCTTTTAAGAGAGTCGTATTTCTATCGAGAAGAACATATTGGGTATCAGGACCTATACAATAACTTTTTGAAAGAGTTTTATGCTGATACAACTGCGGAGCATAAATTGGAAATCTGTGAGTATTACTACAAGTTGGCTATTGGGTATATGAATACCTGCTATCAGGTAGATTTTGTAGATCGTGATGAGGGTCAAATCCTTGCGGATTTGGCTCTTGGGTATCAAGCGATAACTCACAAAGAAACAAAGGCAACACCTAAGAAAAGGGGTCGTCCTCGTAAAAGAACTTCATAAGAAATACAAGAGAAGGATTTGGTTTAACCAAGTCCTTCTTCTTTTTATAAAAAAAGAAAATAGACAGTTTAATGCTCTTTTGAGACATAAAAGATTAAAAGTTAAACAGAAATCACTACAGAAAAATCTATAGTATATAGAAGTAAGTTTAGAAAGGAGTGTATCCTAAATGACTTTAAAAGAATATCGTTTGTATGAGAAAAAACTTAAAGATTTGAATTGTTTCTTACAAGGTAATATTACAAGTTCAGTTTTTGCAAATGTTTATAGTGAATTGAATGAAATAGGGTTATTTATAGATTCTCATACAGACCAAAATATTTGTGGTATTTTAAGTGCTTTATATGAGAAAGGAAAAACGACATTCAGAAAAAGAGATATGACTATGAGGATGCTGAAATTAGTAAGGGTTGCCTTATCAGATATGAAGTCTAAAACATCTTTTGAGGGTGAGGATAAACCCGATTTTGATAAGTTAGAGTTGATAAAACTCAATTTTTCTTTAGAGCAACAAAGAAATCTGTATTTTTTTATACATGATAAGCAAAAAATCAAGATTCAGAGTGATTTGCTTTTGACTGCTGCTCTTCTAATAGATGCTTTGACAATGGGTAATTTATATACTGAGTTATCTGAATTGTTTTATCCTTTGAAGAAGTATGAGAAAAAGCGGTCTATAAGTCCAGAAGAAGAACACATAATTTCTAAGGGTTATGCTCTTTTAATGGGTTCTATCGTAGAAAAAGTAGTGTGAGTGAGGTGCTTATTATGGAAAATATAAAATGGGATTTAATTTTTCCAGGAACTCGTTTGACATTAAAAGAGGTTGAAATGTTTTTGTTTTTAGTAAGTACTGGAGAAACAATAAAAAGTTGTAGTGAAGTTTTAGGTTATGATAAATCGGAGTTAATGGATGTCAAAAGACTATTACATAGATTGGGTTTGTGGGCAGGAAAAAATAATTTAAATGCCAAATGGAAACCTTTTTTTGAGAAATTATCTGAGGAAGGAGTTGATTAAGAATGCTGGCAAGATATAAACAAGTTTATAATGAGTTAACCCATTCAGATGCTTTTGTAGATGGTAAACCTTATAATGCAGATAAAGTAAATAAAAAGGTGTTCACACCTCATAATTTAAAAGCAGTAATCTTTGGCGCTAATGGTTTCTATGCTGTGCATTATACAACAAATAAATCAGATACATCATTGGTGGAATATCATAGATTTAAATTACCGTATATAGACCCTGTAAATGGCGGTGTCGTACCTCAAAGGTATCAAGAGTTTTTGAAAGAAACTCAAAATAGCAAAAATAATAAAGGCATGATAGATGCTTTAAGAAGTGTGGGTCTTGCATTTAATTATGTAGAGGAAATCATAATGTTTTCGGAAGGGTTCGTAACTGAGGAAGATAAGTTCTTTGAGATAAACAAATTGAATGAGTTTGTAAATAAACTAAATTCAAAAAGTGACATGAAAAGGCTGTGTGGGGTTGCAAAAATATCTGCTGTATTACCTGATAATTTGAAATTATCTTCCAAAGGTTTTGTGATAAATCAATTAAAAGATTATAAGGTCGAGGAGTTTAAAGAGTATACTCCAGAAAGAACAGAATTGGGGTTACTTATAAAACCAGGCTTAAATCCGACAGAGTATGGACCAGACCAGAAATATGAACCAGATAGTGATAATAGCAAAAAAGATAATATAAATTGTCGTTTGTCAAGATATTTCTATGAAGAAGAACAAGCGGCTATAGCAAAGAAAAAGAAAAAAGAGGAAGAAACGAAGAAAGCGGAAGATGAAGAAAAAATAAAACAGTATGATGAAATGTTAATAAAAGCGGTAGATAGTACTATAGCAAAACTTGAAAGATTTTATGGACCATGTTTTGGTGGTAAGTTTTCAGGTGTTATCCATAAAGAAGGAGTTCTGTTTAGTAAGCAAAATACAATAAATAAAATGAAGAAATTAACTCAGGCCATTTATACTGTATGGTCTACTTATACTATACCAAAAGACAAAGAGGTAGTAGGGGTTGATAATTTAAAATTAAGTAGTGAAAAAGGTTACTTTCCTGCATTTCACTTTGAAATGTTAAAGAGCAAGGAAATGTGGACAAAATCTAAATCTACTTTAAGAAAATGGTTACTAACAGAATATTCAAAATATTTTGAAAAAGAACCAAGTAAAATAACAGATATAGATCGTAGTGTTACAAATTGTCTGTTGATACAGAGTAGAGGGAAAAATCAATGGATATTAAGAATGACGGGTATTCCTGTTACACAAACAGAGGATTTTAAGAGAGATTTTGATGAGACAGTAGGAAAAGTCTATTTGGGTAGTGCAGCAAAAGGTATGATTGCTGATATGTCAATAGAGGGGGGAATACTCACACTGACATATATCATAGATTATGAGGCTTTTTTAAATGAAGTGCTTTTTGCTTATAAACAGTATCGAGCAGGTCTAAAGCCCTCATTAGGTAATGCTTTAGTGGGTATGAAGATGAATGGTGTCCCTTTGACGATAAACTTATTGGACCCCCGTAAAATGTTAATAACTATCATAGCGGGCTCTCGTTCAGGTAAAGGTACAATGACAATGAGTTTGTTAGCAACTATTTTTGGTTCAGGTGGTAGTGTAGTGTACCTTGATAACAAACCAGATATAGGTGCTATGCTATGGGACTTAGAAAGAGAATATTCAGGTCAAGGGTTAAAACTTCTTTCTGTGGATATGTCAGATAAAATTCAAGAGTTTACGGGTTCTACTCCTATTCGTAGTGGTCCTATGAATTTGCGAGAGGAAGATGAAGAGCAAGAAGATTTGTTTAGAACTCTGAGGATGGCAAAACTCTTTCAATTAGTAAGTTTTATAGGTGGTAATTCAAGAAAGATAAAAGAGACATTGGGTGTAAACCCAAGCAATATGTATTTTATCTCTGATGAGATGACTTCAACAAATATAGACTATACAAAGTTGTGTCAGTATGTAGAAAAACAGTATAAGACTTATATGGGTAAAGCAGAAAAAGCAAAAGCGACCGACAAGGATAAAGAGTTGGCAGGTTATTATAAAAAGTTAAATAGTATTTTAAGTAAAACCCCTGATTATTTGACGAAGGGTTTTGCTAAGGACTTTGGACAGAGCGGAGTAAAGATAATTGTTGTAGGTCAACAATTAAATACTGGTTGGAAAGTAAATGGTACAAACTTTGCTAAATCGTTTGCTGGTAAATTGATTTTAAATAGTCATATAAGTTTTTCGGGTAGATTACAAGCAACAAATAAAACTTTTAATTTCACCAAGGAACAAGAAGATTTAGCAGATAGGACAGGTATTTTTGAGTATGCAGATAAGATACCAGCACCCTTGGTAGAATCCTTGGATTACAAAGAGGATAAAGCGGAGCGATTTACACAGTTTAGAAGTTATTTTTCCATTGTTAAGAATGACTTTGATTATACTGAGTATGAAGTAAAAGGATTGTCTGAATATTTAAGTGATAATCCAAAGAGATTCACTTCTCAGTATTTAAATAACTTTAAAGGGAAAAGTTACGAGGTTATAGATGGTGCTGTTAAAGAGTTATACGACTTTGAAAAGGGTTGTAATAAGGATGAAGTAAGTTTCTCAGGTTTGTTAAAAGTAATGCAGGAGGGTACGGGTATGTCAGATGCCCAACTGATAGAGAATATGGGTAATGGTTATCGTTTGATAGATGCCGTATTTAGAAAGATGAATTTAGGTACTTACTCTTGTGTAGAGGAATATTTGTATGACTGCTCCCCTTCAAGTTTATTTACACAATTAGAGTTAGAGAAAAGATTTGACGGTATCATAGAGCAAAAAGAAACTGTTAAAGATGAAGAAAGTGTATTTGAATTGCCCGTATCTGATGATGTTATGAATTCAGATGACACAACTACTCCATCAAATGATAATACTACATCCAGAAATATGGATAGTAATAAAAGTTCTCCTACTTCCGAAGAAATACCAAAGAGGCCTATACCTCCAAAACCTCAAATAAATAGTAATATGGGTATTTCTTTTGATACAGAAGATGTACCTACAAGGACTATTCCAGAAAAACCACATACAGCACCATCTAATGCTTATAGAGGTGTTTTAAAGATTAGTCCTAATCCTTTTGAACAGTATGATGATGCAAAGACAGTAGGTACTTTGAGTATAACAAGAGAAGTAACAGAACAAATAAACAATGACATAGATAAAGTCATAGGTTTACCTGATTCAATAACTGATTTTAAAGTAACGAAAGATGGGGTTTTAGTGTTAAATGGTGTAGCCTATATGCCTCGTTTTGAACCTTCTTTTATTGAGTCATTACCTCTTGGGTTGAGGAATAAAATTGAATCGGGTGCTTTAATAGATTTCTTTGATATGCAGAAGATTTATCGTTATAAGAACTTAAATACTTTTGTGATAGAAAGAGAAAGCCTTGCACAAGGTAGAGCAAGAAAAGAAATGGGTATAGGATTTAGAAAAAGATGGTCTGTATTATTTAAAAAGTTTCCATATTTGGGTTATATCAAAGTGGGTTCTGTAGAGTATGTAAGAGATAATCCAGATACAGATGCTGAAAATAAGTTTTTAGACTTATTCCAGAGGAATCCTCAATCTACCTATGCGACCCCCTCGATTTCAAGTAGGATGGATCAAGTTTGGGATTCAAGACCAGTCCGTATCATAACAAATGCAGTGGGTTGGACTGTTGGTGTTCAGGCAGTATGGATGATTGCGGGTTTGTTTGGACCCTGGGGGTTATTATTTGGAGCGATTGCAGCAGCCAATGCCTACTCTACTTTAAAAGGTGGTTCTCCTGCCAAAGAGTTAGAACAGAAAAGGAATAAGGAATCAACAAATAAGTCAAAGAAATCAAAAAAATAAGGAGGGTTGATTATGAAAAAGATATATATTGTATTGTCTATAATGATTTTTATGATTATGTTTAATCCAAGTATTTATGCTTGGGATGCTCAGGCCATTCAAGATGCTTTATCAGATGAAGCCCTCCTTCAGATTTTTAAAGCAGTTGGTGTTGTTGTTTTGGTTGGTGGTTTTCTTTCTTTGGGTGGTCATGCCATAGGGACAGTCAGAGATCGTATAAGAGATAACTTAAATGGTGGGGGTTCACCTTATGATAAAGAAGAAAGAAGAAGGGTTCGTGAAGAAAGGAAAAGAAAATTATTGTCTGCTAAAACAAAACAAAATCTTTTTGAGAGTGGACAAAATTTAATAGATGCAGGTATAGGAACAGTCTATCTTACAGGTTTAGCAGCAAAGAAAACATATGATTGGACTAAAAGAAAGGTAATCTATATAAAAGAAAGAGTAGTCAGGTGGTATGGGCATAAAAAAGAAGCATTAGGAAAAGTAACAAGATTTAGTGTTGCTCCGTCAATTTCGGGTGCTGTTGATTTAAAACACACTGAAATGAGGCAAAAGCAAGAAACTAAGGATGCAAAGGCAAGACATAGACAGGAAAATATAGATGATTTAAGTAGAAAATAAATTAGAAAAGAGGGTTCACTATGAGAAATCAGGGTTTAGATTTTGTGGGTACACCTTTAAGATATAAGGTTATAGATGGTGTATCAGGGTTATTTCAGAAGAAAACAGAAAAAGTTCAAGAGTGCTTTGATAAGATATATTACTTTAAGACAGAGTCTTTAAATGATGCAAACTTCAAAGGTTTATCTTACATAGTTTTTTATACAGGTCATGATTTTATAGTTCCTACTCTTACTCAAAAGCAGTTAAGTGCTTGTATAGAGGCTCGTAAAGGTTACATAGGGTTTAAGAGTAGTGTAGATAGAAATAGAGGGGTTGTTCATCAGTATGTTGTGCAGCCATTGAATAGGGCGCATCCTGTGCCTTTTAAGGCAGATTTAGAAGTCTTAGTCAATAAGGGACTTGCAACACCACTCTTTTAATAAAACGGGTAGGAATGGTTTTCATAAGGGTTCGATTCCCTTACCTACCTTTGGGGAGGCATCCCCAAACCTTCTTTCTTTAATAAAAAAGTATATTTCAAAAAATCAAATGAGTATGGATTTGCTCTCTCCATGCTCATTTGATTTTTTGATGTTAATCCTCTAAAAGTTACTTTGTTTTATATAGGGTTTACAAGGTAAGAGTTCATAGAAAAAGTAGTTTTATAGAAATGAAAGGGTTGTATTATTAATAGCAGTTGATGAAAAGGTATAGAACCCCTCCAGGACAGTCCAGGACGACCCGTAGCGGATTTTAAGGGTGCTGGGTAGGTAAACATACCCGCCCTATCCTTATAACAATCCTGGGGCGAATTAGAGGGGTTATAATTTTTGTAACATCAAGATGTCAAAATTGACATCTTGATGTTTTGATTTATTTGCTGATTTTTGCAATTTAATCTTCTCGTTTTTGATGTTGAGATGTCAATTTGATTTTAAGATGTCAAAAAACGAAAAAAATTAAAAAATGGCCTTGGCTTAAGTGAAAGAAGACGGTATGATGTCAAAAAGTCAAGAAATCAAATAGTTAATGATAAAAGAGGGTGCTTTTATGTGTAAGGTACTTTGTGTTGCAAATCAAAAAGGTGGAGTTGGTAAAACTACTCTGACTTATAATGTGGGTTGCTCTTTTGCTTTGGAAGGTAAAAAAGTTTTGTTAGTCGATTTGGATGGTCTTTGTACTCTGACAAAGGCTAATGGTTTTGACCCATCTAAATTTGATACCTCCATTGTTGAGGTGTTGGAAAACTCTAAAAATATTGTGGGTGCTATTTATGATACAGAGATAGCGGGTGTTTCTCTTCTTCCTTCTTCTCCAATGCTGGATACTTTGGAGTTGAAGATGGTCTCCAAAAAGGATAAGTATGACAGACTTAAAAATGCTTTGGAGATTGTAAAGCCTATCTTTGATGTGATCCTGATTGACTGCTCACCTGCTCTTAATGTTTTTTCTGTAAGTGCATTGAGTGCTGCTGACTATCTGCTTGTGCCGGCAGAGACAAAGTATCAATCTGATTTTTCGTTGGATGTTTTTCTTACTACCTATGAGACCATCAAAGAAGTCAGAAATCCCAATATTAATCTTTTGGGTGTTGTTGCTACCATGTATAACTGCCAGGCCACTGAGGATAAAGAAGTCCTTCAGACTTTGAAAGAAAAGGTAGAAGTATTGGGTATCATCAAGAGAACTACTGCTGTAAGTTCTGCTGTAAAAAAAGGGTTGCCTTGTGTGATTGCAAATCGTCGTACTGTGGTAGCCAAAGAGTTTCGAGAGATTACAAGAAAAATTATGTGTCAGATGGAGGTTTAAGTTATGTTAGATCGTGAAGTGAAGAAGAACACGGCTCTGCTGGCCATGTTGGGTGATGACCCTAAAAAGGAGAAAAAAACAGTAGCACCAAAGGTTCAGAGAGACCCCCGTAAAGAAAATCCCAGGAGTTATGAGAGAAATAGGGGTCGTGGTGGTACTAAACCTATGTCCTACTACCTTCCAGATAATATTATCAAACTGCTCAATGTTAAGGCAGCACAAGAGGGCAAAACCAAGTCTGAGTTAGTCCTGGAGGGACTTCAGTATGTTCTTCGGGAAGAACTGAAAGCCAAGGAGGGTTGATTGATATGGATTGTTCTTATGTGGATTTTTCTGTGTATGGTGTTAGTAAGAGAAAGTATCTGTTGGAACAGTTAGAACAAGAGAAATATAATCTTTTGTGCTACTCTCTGGATATTCTTACGACTACACCCAAAAAGGGTTATGATGCTCTTTGGGAGTCTACCAAGGAAAACATTCGTTTGATTGAGCAGATGCTGAAAGAACTACCAGATGCAGAGGGTTATACCTTTTTTGTAGGTCAGTTCATGGGTTATCAACCTTGTGAAGATATGGATTTTGTGATGGGTCGTTTTGAGGTAGCGACTACTGAACCTAAATCGGAGTCTTTCTATTTTCTGCTTACGAGAAAACTCTATGACGAGTGGGTAAAAAACTACTGCACTGAAGCAGAAGAAAGAAGAAAGCAAGATAAACCCTGTCTTTTTGTTATTAAGGTGAAGAAGGGTGAAGTATTGGAGATTGATTGGGTTGATAATTGGACATAAAAAGACCCCGTTGAAAAACGGGGTCTTTTTCTTATGCTCAAAAGGAGTAGAAGGAAACAGCACCTTTTAGATAGTCCATTTTTTCTTGCTCCGTAGGAGTTTCAGATGGGTCGGGTGCTTTGCCCAGGTTCTGCATGGTCCATTCTACCTGTTCATCTGTAAGTGAAATATATCCTTCTGCCTCAGGGTCATCAGGGTCTTCATTCACAACCAGTAGAGTACCATAAAAGAGGTAATTATCTAACCGTCTGTTGAACTCCAAACCCTCTTTGTAAAGGAATTCATCATCAGCCAGTATATAAAAATTGGGCATACCTGCTACAGGGGTTCTTCCTATCATACCTTTGATAATGCTTAAAATTGTTTTATATGTGGTATCTTCAAGGAAAATGATTTGAGCATCTTTGTGTGGCTCAATAAGAATACACCGTGTCATACGATCACTCCTTTATGGGTATTCTATCAGATTAAAAAGTTTATGCCAACATGAAAAAAGAAAGATGGGCAGCAAAAAATATTGTAAAATAAAAGGAGTGATTATTATGAGTTGGAAAAAAGTATCTTGGGGTGGTCATATTGTTTATGTTCAAAGGGTTTCACCTTTTTATGAGTTAAAAAGAAAACTGTACTATTTTTATATAAGCAAGAAGTATAATAAAGGAAAATTGTTATAACTACAGTTGAGATATTTTTTGAGACATAAATCGAGACATGTATTGTCTATAGAATATAGAGAGAAAAAATAAAAAAATCTCTCGTAAGAAATAAGTATTGAACCTCCTAAAAAGTAGTAGTATGCAAGACTTAAACTGAAAGAAATTCAATACTTATTTCGCCATATAAAACATTCTTTTTCTTTAAACTCAGAAAAGCAAGGTAGTTTCGTGCTATCTTGCTTTTCTACTATCAGTCAATATATTTTATACACTTTACTATATATAGTTTAAGTCCTGCATTTTATCATAAATTGGTTTTGGAGTATGCTTAACATCAAAGAATGTGGGAGTATTTCTCCCACATTTTTATTGATGGTAGTTATCAGATATTAAAAAAGTATATAGGCTCAAATTAAAGATAATCTAATGTTAGTGTTAGATAAAGGGTTTGCTCTATCCCTTTTAGTAAAAATAACTAAAGAATGTTTTACCAATATTTAAGTAGGACAAAGAGTTGATTAATCTTAGAACATGCGATACTTTAGACTAAAAAGGGGTGATCGTGTGTTAGTATCTTTAAGTATGCTCCTAAGTCGTGTAGCAAAAGATAAGCAAATTAAGGATAAAAATGCTTGGGTAAGTAAAAAGTTAAGTCATTGTGAGATTCAATCTGACTACTGTAATACAGTCAAACTCAGTGCATCAAAACATTTTTGGTTTGGTGTGCAGGACAGAGAGTTTGAAATGGGTAGACTTTTTGCATACTTTGATTTTGCTGATGAGTCCATCATTTATGCCTTTAGGACTTTGCTTGATAAGCAGTTTCACGAGTTGATAACTCGTGCCTACTATTGGGACTATGACAAAATCAAGGATATCCGTTTTTACTGCGATATGCAGCCTGTTCCATTTAAGGTGCTTTTGCCTTTAGGTAAAGAGTGTGTCTTGGGTGAATTCAATACTGATGAAGAAATGACCTTAAACACTCCCCTTACCTTTTGTCCTGCCTTATATATCCTCTATATGGGTGAGACTATTTTGTTCTACACGGCAAACATGGATCTCCTCAAGCTCAAACTCCGAGATTTGAGAGAGTGTTTCAATGTACCTTTGTCAGAGGGTCGTTTTTCGTCTGATTTAATAAGACTTCTCTATATGGGTAAAAGACTGCAGGTTGTCAAGATAGATTTGGTTGAGGATTTGGATTTCTTGATTAGTGAGTAAATCCGTGGAGGGGTCTTTTCAAGACCCCTCCTTTCTTTTCTCTGTTGTGTAGAGTGTTTTTTTTGCTATACTTAAAAAGAGGGTGTTTATTTATATGTATAATGGGTTTGAAGTTCAAGATGAAATGTTAAATAGTAAGATTTATGATGGTACTACTTTGAAGTTTGGAATTCGTGTTGCTGAAGAAGATTTTATAGTAAAGAAAAACACAAATGCTTTTCTTTATAGTGAGTATGTAGGGTCAAGGTTTATTGCAGGATTAGAACTACCCGTACAAGAAGTTTGGTTGGGTTATTATAAGAATGATTTAGTCCTTATCTCAAAGGATTTTTCTGTTAAAGGGTTCAGTCAGTTTCAATCTTTCAAAGATATAAGACAGAGTAAAGAACTTGATTTATCCTCAAAGTTTTATACTTTTGATGATATTTTTAGGCTCATAGATTATCACACCAAAATAAGCAGTGAAAACAAAGAGAAAATAAAATTGCAGTTTTGGAAAATGTTTTTATGTGATGCCATTTTGGGTAATAGAGATAGGCATCATGGAAATTGGGGTTTCTTATGGACGAAAGATGGGTATATACCTGCTCCTATCTATGATAATGAAAATGTCCTGTTTTCAGATGTGGATTTCTTTAATATAAAAGATAAACATTATTTTATTGATAATCCAACATCTTTATTTAGAAATAAAGTGTCAAAAATTAAATACACCAGTGTATTTAATAATTTGAAATCTTATCCTTTGTTATTACAAGAGGTTAGACAGATAAGAGAAAATTTTGGGTATTTAGGTATCAGGTCTAATATAGTCAATGTCGTAGATGAAGTAAGTAAGATAATACCTAAAAGATATGGAGATTTCTATGTTGCTGTAGTCTGTATGAGGTATCTCCGTTTTATTGAAAGATATAGTGTAGAAGATGCTGTAAATATAGTGAAGGGTGGTTTGCAGTATGGAATGTGAGTTATATCAAAGAATAGAACATATAGATCGTGTAAGGACTGCCTACATCATGTTTAAAGACATAGCCATAGCGACGATAACAGAAGAAAGTAGTAGTCTGAATGGTGATTTTGATTGGGTAATTAAACCAATTTGGGAAAATTGGGTTTTGTGTCAAGAGAAATATGACCACAATGTAGATATAGCGGGTATAGACGACACAAAACATAAAGAAGAGTATATAAGACAGTTCAATCCTTCTTTTGTAACTCAAAGGACAATTCCAGAGGGTCGTGAAGACTTGTATCCTTTGCTACGAAAGATAGGTTTGACATTTAATGATTTGTTTGAAGTGCTTTGTAGGACTCATGGGTATTGCGGTAATGACGAATACTATGTAAGTCGTACACCCGATATAGTTGTAGATGTGCTTCAGCAGAATCCTCCTTATGACATACCTGATTTTGATACCAGCAGTTATGGGTGGATAGATTAAAAGGTCCCCTTCCTTTCTTGTCATATCGTTTGTTATCGTGTATGATAGAAAAGGAAGGGGGTTTTATAATGCCTTATAATGCTTTAGGTGACCTTTATAAATTAGAGATTGTATCAATACTAAAAAATAAGGGTTTCAATGTCAAAGATGTTCATGAGTTGAATTTGATTTTGGAAAAGATGGGTATTCTCATAAAATCAGGCAGCCATTGGATGACTACAAAAGCGGGTGTCAAATATACAATATTTAATGGTCCTGTATTAGATGCTCAAGCATGGCATCCCTCTATTGTAGATTTAATCGTGAAGTTTTTGAAAAAGTAAAATATCGTGTAAATCAAGAAAGACTTTTGAAATGGGTAATTTCAAGAGTCTTTCTTTTTGATATTGGACATACGACTAAACTTTTGGACAGTAAAACCTACATTAAGTAAGGTGGTGATGTTATGAAATACAATATAAAGTTGATAAATCAAGTAATTCGTGATTTTCAGCAGCACTCTTATAGACCTCAGGAGATAACGATATATTTTGATATGGATAATACTTTATGTCTGTTCTCTCCTTATGGTGATCCAGACAGTTTAAGAAAGATGTGGCACAAAGGGTTTTATCGTAATCTGCCTTGCTTTCGTGAGGTTCCCTATGTTTTAAAAGAGTTGAAAAATCAGGGGTTTAATATAAAGATTTTGTCATCATGTATCAATAGTCCATATTGTGTAACTGAGAAAATAGAATGGGTACTTAACCATTTACCTTTTATACCTCCGGAGGATATTGTTTTAGTACCAGAGGGTGAAGATAAAATTGCTTACATACCAACTCCAAAGAGGTCTATCCTTGTAGATGACTTTTATAAAAACATAACGGGTATATATCGTGTAGGTGGTGTGGGTATTAAAAAAACTTTTTCTAATAAAGAAAGGCCCATACCTCAGGTATCAAATTTAATGGGTATCTTCTCTATATTGCAACAGTTAAATATAAAAAAATAACTCCCTGTCGTGAAACAGGGAGTTATTTTTTTATTGTCAGTCCTCCAGGGAGATACCGAGTTTTTCAGCGATTTCATCAGGGGTCATGCCCATTTCCTTTGCTTTGGAGAGGACAGTGTTCATGCCCTTTTTGCGACCACCTCTGGGCTTGGGATTGAGGATGGCTTCTTTCTTGGCCTCCAGCATTGCTGCCTTCTCTTTGTGGAAAGCGATTTTCTTGTCGAGTTCAGCAATTCTTTCTTCCTTGCTTCTCATAACTCTTTCAGCCATAATAAAAACTCCTTTACTGCAAAGATGAATGGTCATGGGTTTTTCTTTAGGCCATTTTATCACTTATATGTGAAAAAGTAAAGAAGAAGTTTTCCGTTTCGTGAAGAAGAAAATAATTGATTTTGTGCTTTGTTCATTGAGTATAAGATGAAAAGTTCTTGGGTATATAAAACAACTTATAAATAAAAAAACAAAAACAGATTTTGTTTTGAAAGTAAAACAACCAGAAAAACAAATCAGATTTGTGAATTTTAAAAAAATCAAATTATTTTTGATTTTGGGTATTGACTTTCTGAATTCCATCGTTTATACTGGGAAACACAAAACAGAATTGCGAATTAGGAAAAAGACAAATCTATTTTGACATCAAAAAATCAAAAGTAGTGGGGTTCAAATTATGGATATTAGTTTATAGATAACACTAATATGCTTTGATGGGTTCTCCAGCGGAGAACCCATTTTTTATATAAAGTAGGAAAAACCTTTATATCACTTATCTTTTTGGGTATTTAGATTTTATATTTTTATTTTTCTTATATTTCAAGGTATTTTCCTATCTTACTTATCAATTTTTTTAGAAAACTTCAATCTAATTTCTTTGATACCACCTTGACTTGATATTAGATTTCTTAGTAGTCCAAAATCAACAAAAATCTTTATCACTTACATTAAGCATAGAAAATTGCTTGCTTTTAAAAAGATATTGAGTATTTTCTAAAAACATTTTGGAAGTTCAAAATTATTTTACTACAGTTAAAACTGTTTTAGGACATATATACTCGTTTAAGGAAGAGTTGAAATTATATTGTATTGAAAGATGAAAGGAGTGGTTGTTATGAGGGCAACAAAACCTTATGAGTTTAGTAGAAAAGAAATTTTGACCGTTTATAATGACTGGTTAAAAAGTGTTATATCAGGTGTAGAGTTTGATTTCTATAAAGGGTCTTATGCTCTTATGCAGCAAGGTAAGTCTCGTAGAAAACTGTCTTTGTTTGATAAAAACATTCATACTCTTGCTCAAATGACTTGCAACTTATGTGGGTTAGATTTTGATGGACTGTGTAGACATGTTGGAGCAGGGTTCAAAAGAGTATTAGAAGAAAAGTCAGTTTCTTTTGAGAAGTTAAGAGACTATTTGGGTTTTGACATAACTGCTACAAAGGGTTTAGTTGTGTATGAGTTGAAGCTGATTATACCAACTTCAGTAACTTTGGTGCAGAATAAAGATTTAATTATGCGATATGAAAAAGCACCTTACACCTCAATTTTCTTTAAGGTTAATAGTCAGAATAAAATTACAGCATGGAGAGTTGTGCAACTCTTTACTGCTATAGGTCCTGATCATGCTCCTTATCACCATATGACCGTTTATGACTCAAAAAATAATTAAGTGAGGAGGTTTAAGTATGCTTTCTTTAATAGGTGCAGATTTAATGCAAGATGTGTATTTTGTAATAAACTCAACGACAACGGAGGTAAAGACCTTTACAAAGAGTTCAGCCATAGAGTTAATGAGAAAAAGGGTTAAGATAGAGAATTTGACCATAGAGAAAGGCAATTTGAAGGGTTCTCGTGGAGATTTGAAAAGGTATCCTGTTGATTGTCAAGTGCCTGTGATCCTGTTTCGTTTAGAGGACGACACGGGTAATTTGAGGGGTTATAGGATTTTTGATGTATCCCGTACAATCCGTGATTTTAGTTTAGAAGATGCTGTAAATGTCGGTCTGAGTTATGGTTTTGCTAATGCGAAGGTAGTAACAAAGAAAAATGGTTCTTTTGTGGTGAGTTTAGGTGAGTCCTTCCCTACTCAGGTTGTCAGAGCGGAGCGATATGACTTAAATCGTGTGATTATAGAGATAACAAAAAAGGGTTCAAAAGTATCTGGTATGGTGACTTTGGAAGATCGTGCAGGAAAGTTAAGTCGTCAGAAAGTCATCTTATCTCCATCAGAAAGTACCGTAGGCTACATACTGGGTAGGGTCTTTAATAAGTATTTGAGGGGTTGCTTATATGAACTGATTGATGGTAAAAGGCAGCCTGCTTTCAAAGAGAGACCAGATGGTGTTTTTATAGGAAAGACTGCAAATTATCGAGAAAATTTGTCCGTTAGTGAGTATATAAAGGTATGTAACTATTTGGGTATGACTTTTGAAAGGGTTGTAGAGAAAACGAATTTTTCTGTTTATCAAATAAGGATATAAAGAAAGGGGTTTTAGAAATGAAAAAGTTATTAGATGATATGGATTTCTATTTTGAGAATTACGAGGGTATAAAGAAAATCTTAGAGTATGGTATGGAACCAGGTGATCCTGCGAATATGGGTGATGCTGAGTGGCTTTATGAGAATGACATTATCAGTAAAAGAGAATATATGGCTATTGAAGATGGTGATAATTTTGCGGCTTATGAAAAAGTAATGGATGGCTTGGGAGAAAGTATAAGGAAAATGTGTTCTGGTTGCATTGCTTGTACTTTTAATTCAAATTGTAAAGGGCTTGGGGCTCCTTGTTCTACTCGTAGACTTACTTCAAAAAATCGTGTGACCTTAAATGCAGATTTATGGTGTAAACTCAATAAAAGTAATAAGTTTTTTGAAGAAGAAGAAGTTGAAGTTCCTAAGATTTGTGTAAGTGCTATGGCTAAGAAGTTGGGTATAAGTGAGAAAGAGTTTATAAATAGATTAACAGATTGATGATAGGAGGATGTATTGATGGAAAAGTTAAATTACAATAATGTAGGGTTTTATCTTGAGTATTATGACCTTTTGGGTTATATGATTGCTACTGGATTATATTATGAGGGTGGTAGTGCAGTTTTGGACTTCTATGGGGCTAATCAGTTTCTTTCACAAGATGAGGTTAGGCTTTTGGAAAATTTAAGAAAAAAGACACCTGAAAGTTGTGAAAAAATTATGTTATCAAAAGTTTTAAATGTCTTTTTAGGTGAAGAAGATGCTTTTGTAGGAGATTTTAATGACTTTGGGTATAATGAAGACAAAGTTCCTGTGAATTACTTTTTTGAGAAGGAAATAATTAATAGAACTGAATATAAAGCCTTTCGTAAAAAGGATTTAGCAGCATTTAAAACATTTTTAGTTACCTTGAAAGAAAATTGGGATAGAATAAACTCTGGTTGTGCTTGTTGCAAGAACTGTGATAATATTCGTAGAATAACTTCAAAGCATAGTACTTCTGTGCATTGGCAAGATTGGAGTGATTTTTGTCAGAGTGGTTATTACACTAGATATTATAGATATGTCCCTGATATTTGTTTAAAAGAGTTTGCAAAAGATTTTGATTGTAAGTCTATTGATGAATTTTTGGGTGTTATTGACCATAATAATAGATGATAACTTTGATGATAATGGTTTTTGGTGAGGGTTTTGGTTGATGGTAACTAAGACTCTCACTTTTTTTATTTAGACATGTTAGGATTTAAAAGGACATAAATTGAGAGACATTTTATCTATATATTAATAAAGAATTGTTGATATATATTGTTGAATAATTTATTAAATGAAAGGGGTTATTAAAAATGAATTTATATTCTGTAGTAGGTAAAAATAAGGTGGGCAATAAAATTGTTTGGTGTATAGAAGATGATACATCAGGTTATAGAAAAGCAGTAAAAACCTTAGAATTAAAAGAAATGATACAGGATCATATGGTTTATAATGTTGCTTATCAAGGCGGTAAAATAGTAGAAGTGCCTCATGCTTTAGAATGTTTAAGTTTATTATATAAAAAGGTTTTAGAAACCAAAACGGTTTATGTAGAGTATAAGTTTGTAAAGTCAAGCAATAGAGTATATATCAAGTTATATAACAGTTATAATGAGGATATAACTGAATTGATTTATAATGTGATATGTCGTATTTTCACAAAATCACAGTGTTCTTTAACGGAAAGTAAGTGTATCTCGTTGGATAAAGGTAAAAGGGTTCATGACTTATTGCCTGCTTTAAATCTGTGTAACTCTTATTATGGGTTGTATTATCAAGAGCCATTGGTAGATGAAAAACTCTATAAATATGTGGCATAAATAAAATAAAGGAGACCAGAGACTATGACGATAAGAGAGTATAAAAGAGAGTTTTCAAAGCATATAAAAAATCACACTTTAGAGGTGCAAGAGGTTTCCTCTGGCTATTCTGTTAGTTTGGATGGTCATAAAATGGGTCCGTTTTCTACTGTAAATATGCTTGATTCTTACATATATAAGTTATTGGGTACTTCCCTTTTAGAGAAGTCTTATATGGGTAAAAAAGAGGTATCCCCTGCTTTTGTGAATTCGTTTTGTGATTATATCCGCGAGGGTCTGAGTGTAGATGTTGAAATCCGAGAGAAAGATGGTAAGTATGTGTTGGGTTATAATGAGCCTGACTTAGAGAAAAACAAGTTGTATTTCCGTGTCTTAAAGAGATCGGACTCTCTTTATGGTATCTATAATGCCCTGGTAATCTTTGAAAAGGGCATTCGTGCTGCGATGTATGCTTGGAGTTAAAGTAAAGATTATTTAGGAGTGGTTTTAGACCACTCCTTTTTATTTTTAGGGTTTCTAAAATTAAGGGTTTTAGGAAATCTAAAATTGTTAGTGTTTGTTTTAGGGTTTCTAAAATCAAAGGTTTTAGGAATTCTAAAATTATTCGTATTAGATTTTAGGAAAAATAAAAATAGACATGTTTTCGTAATCATTCGGACATATATGGTTAGTTATGGACATGTGAGCTTATATTGTTTTGAGGGGTGACAAGAAAACAATGGTTTATGTTAAATAATAAAAAATAAGAAAGTGAGGTATAAGAAACGATGAAAGAAATAATGACTAAGTTATATGAGAAAGGCAAGAGACCTTTATCTTTGTTGTTAGTTATAATAATGGTGTTGTCAATGGTTAATTTGACAGAGATATTTGCTGTAAGTATAGGCGATGTAATATCTTTTACTATAAAAAGAAGTCCCTCAGATTTGGCATCTACCTATCAAACAACTTATGGCACGACTTTTGAAGATTACTTTTTAAGTGGACCAACAGAGTATTATTCTTTTGAAAATCATGTTTTTAGACGAGAAGATAATAGTGTCTTATATAAAATAGGTATAGGAAATACTCCCGTTAAACCTACTGATAAAATAGTTTCAAATGGTAGATATGTTTGGGATGTTGCCCCTGATATAACTATATATATAAATTACAGTATGGTATCAGCTCGTTTAGGTGAAACTTGGGGTGATTTTGTAGAACGATATATGCAAGAAGGTGGTTCAGACACTACTACTTCTAAACATGACCAATATTATATTAGTGGAGATAATATTCGTGATGGTTATGGTGATTTAATTAGACAAGGGAATATTCCTGTTGTTGTAAGTGATTATGTTCAAGAGGGTGAATACACAAAAGCCCCTTTAATAGAGTTTACAGTACAAGGTGATACTTTTTATTGTGTTCAAGGAACTCAATGGTTTAATAGTTCGGGTATGAATCCATTTGTAGGTGGTGCAGATGGATTATATGGAAACCCTTCCAATTTGGATTCTTTGTTTACCACACAAAAGGGATATACTGATGAAAGTACTTATGTTTATTATAATGGACAAATAGTTTATCAAAACGGAAGACCTGTTGCTTGGTGGGATACTATTTTACCAGATAAAGAATTAGAATATATAGAATTTCAAATTGATGAAACTGTTTATGCTGCAAATAGGGAAAGCACTTGGACAACTTGGGTAGAGAACGAAACATTAAATAAGGCTTCATTCTCTGCTGTAGATAATAATATAAAAAGTGCATCAAATGCTCTTGTTTATTATGGTGATAATATTGTGGAGAGTTCAAATGAAATTATAGAATCAGCAATGTATAGAACATTATTAAATCAAGTTGCAATTAATTTTACTGTTGATGATAAACCTTATTCTGCTCTTGAAGGAGAAACTTGGTCAGATTTATTGGAAATATTACATACAGGTGAGTTTATTGTAGATCAGGGATTTGTTAAATCAACTTTAACAAATAGTATAATAAAATATAATGAAAATCCTGTAACTCCTTCTGATTTATTAATAAATGGTGCTACTTATATAAGCAAAGAAGAAGTTCGTTATTATATGTATATAGATGATACAAAATATGAATTTGGTCAAGATGAATATGGTAATAATATGACTTGGTCTCAATGGGTAGAAAGTTCTTATAATACTGATGGTATCAAAATCAATCCTTCAAATAGTGAAGTTGAGTTATTGGATGGTACTCCTGTATGTATGAATGGTAATCCTGTTCACTCTTATGAAACTATTTATGAGCAGAAATACACAGCCAAAAATATAACATTTAGTGTCAATTATGAAAGTTTAATTTCTTCTGATAATTCAACTTGGCAGAATTGGTTGGGTACATCCAATAATATAAACAATTACACTACTGATAATACCAATGTGTATGATAATTATGGAGATAAGATATTACAGCCAGTAACTCATATTCCCGTAACAGTTGGAGACAACATCATAAAGAATACTCGTTATGTTACTCAAATATCGTTCTATATAGATGAACAAGAATATGAGGGTTATTCAGATTATACTTGGTTAGATTGGGTATCTTCTGATTTTAATACGGATAATAAGTTTAGTATAAACAAAGATGGTTTGTTAGTAGATAACTTAGGTAATAAAGTGGGTCAAATTCAATGGGATAATTCTGTAATATATGAAAATAGTTATAGTCAATTACAGCGAGATATTCATTACTCCATCTTATATAATCAGGAAACAACTGTAGAGTTTATGATAGATAGTGTTACTTATGAAAAATATGATTATATGACTTGGAGTGAGTGGTTAGAATCAGATTTTAATACTGATGGTTTCACCATTGGAAATTATGATGCATATAGTCAGGGTGTATTAAGTAGTGTGGGTAATGTTGTTTGTCATTATGATTTTACTTATGATGGTAGTTGGTTATGGACTGTAGGCTTACAAGAAAACATAGTAACAGATAAAAATTATCAAACTTTTGCTCCAATTGCTCCTCAGTTTCATATAGGTTCAAACACTTATTTTATGAATGAGGGTCAAATGTGGAGAGATTGGTTAATGTCTCCAGCAAATACAGATAATTATTTGTATGGTTATAGTGATGAAAAAGGAATGGGTATCTATGTAACATTAGATGGCACAAATTATATTGTTACAGATATGGGTACTACGGTTCAAAGGGAAAATCAAATAACAAAAGATTATACATATAATTTAGAGGTTATCGATGGTGAAATATCAGAACTGATAGAGTTTTGGGTTGAAGGAAATCAATTATATGCTAAGAAAGATATGCCTTGGGGTGAATGGATTTCTTCTTCTTTTAATACCGTAGGTTATACTTTAGATGGAGAGAATATTAAAGATGGCGATAGGGTTCTTTATTATAGAGATTGGTCTTCTTCTACTTCAGGTACACCAGAAAGTATTTTGGTAGGTAAGACTGATGTAATAGATAACCATTTTGAGTATTTGTTTGAAGATAAACCTAATGTGGATATAGAAAAAATACAATTTAATATAGAAACTACTTCTTATGAAGCAGAAACAGATATGTCTTGGTCATCATGGGTAAGTTCTACTTATGGCAAAGGTTTTTCAATAGTTGAGTCAGATGCTTATGGTCAGGTTGTAGTTGATACAGCGGGTCATGTAGTTTTAGAGAATGATAACTCAACTCCTGTAACAGTAATGGGTATAATAGCCTCTGGTGGTCAGTACTATTTATCAGATTATGTAGTAGATAATGGTAATACAGATGATCCAGGTTCAGATGTAACAAATCCTCCTAAAGATGAGTCCACTTATATCATAGTAGATGCAGAGCCTACAATGTTTAAGGTTCAAGTACCTATTAAGATAGATGTATCAATGGATACCGAAGGAACAGTTACAACGGGTTCAGGCTATACCGTAGATAATTTATGTGCTATGGGTCCTGTAGTGATAGAAAATATAAAAGTAACAACAGCAACAAATTGGAAATTATCAGATTTTAATGCTGATTATGCAAATATGAAAGTTTCTTCTCGTGTGATAGGTTTACAAATTAATGGAGTTAATGTAGAAACTGATGGTTCTGTCATTATGAATGATAGTTTGAGTAGTGTTATAAGACATGCGGAATCTAAGGAATTAACTTTTGCTGCAAAGTTACCTGCTCAAAAAACGGGTATTCAAGAGAATGCTGCTGCTGTTATCTTTACAGTTGATTTTGATAAGGCTTAATTAAAAAAGGAGTTGTGTTTATCGCAACTCCTTTTTTTAAGGAGTTGAAAATTATGAGAACATTTGATAGTTTAAATATTTATAGTGAATTGAAGAGTGAATATAATTGTTTTTGTATGTTATGTAATGGGTATTATAGTATACCTAAAAATAAATTGACAATTTATTGTGAAAAAATATCAAATAAGAAGTATGGAAAGAGGTATCGTCCAACCAAGAGATATTATAGCGAAATATTTTGCAAAAATTGTCGTACAAATGATATAAAGGAGAAAGGGAAAACATATTTATCGTCGTTACATTGGCAAACAATAAAGGTTTTAGAGGATTTGGGCATTGACTCTTATGAGGTTGAAAAAAGTTTTGAAGATTTAATGGGTAGAAATAAAGAGTTAAGATATGATTTTTGTATTGAAAAAGATGGTAAAACATATCTAATTGAGTGCAACGGGGTTCAACATTATGAGGCTGTTAAGTTTAATGAAAAAGAAACATTAAAACAAAGAAAGGAAAACTTAAACAAGCAAAAAGAGTATGATAAAAAGAAAAGAGAGTATGCAAAAGAGCATGGTTATGTTTTTGTGGAAATTTCTTATCTTTACAATTACTCAGAGGAAAAGAGTTTGTTGAAAAGAGTGTTGGGTATTAAGGACTAATAAAAAGGGTCGTACACGACCTGTATGCTTGTTTTAAGAAGGGGGGTGGTAAGGATACCACCCCCTTTTATAAATAACCGTGTAGAGCCTGTATGCTTGATATTAAAGTAATTAGATGGTTGAAAACCTTAAACAGGTGGATGGGGTTTTTATAAAAAATAAAAATAGACATGTTTTCGTAATCATTCGGACATATATGGTTTGTTATGGACATGTGAAATTATATTAGTATGAAATCAGTTAAGGAAAAAATGAAAAAGGTAAGAAAGGGGTTATGAAAATGACAGAGTTGAATTGTTTGGATAAGTTAAAAATCCGTTTGGGTGCTTTGGAGGAAAGATTAAATCGTCCTTACAAATTGAGTTCTACAGATAAAACTTTTATCCATGATGGTTTGTTAGCAATTTCTGAAAGTTTAAGTGAAATCTTAGAGGATGATGTTGTTTTAGAAAGAACGAAATTGAGTTTAGAGTATAACACTCGCAAGAAAAGGATTTTATATAAGAAAACTTTACAGGATTTAAGGGCTTATTTAAATGTAGCGGGTTCTATGGAATAAAAACAAAAGTAATTAGTTTAGGTTAAGGGGTGATATTAAAGAAGAAAAGAGTGTTTTATATGAGATTGACTGAAAAAAAGAGTGTAGAAAAATATTTACAGGAAGTTCGTAAAGAGTTTAAAGCAGGTAGGGTTTTAGAAGATTTGTTAGAGACCTCGGCGGTAGAGTCAGTCGAAGAAGTCAAAAAGGCTTGCCCTGACTTTTTAAAGGCTGCTGTATCGTATATAAAATTGGCAGAAGTTAAAGTGCAACAGGGTTATATACCTACTCAGGCGGGTTTAGTGTGTGACTCCTATGAGGAAAGAAAGCAGTTACAGAGAACTTTTACCTTAGATGATATGCAAAAAATTAAGGTTTTTTATCCTGATTGGTGGTTGAGTGGGTATGAACTTTTTATCTATCACTTGATGGAGGCCCTTTTTGATGCTTCTCTTATGATCGAGCAAGGAGCAGAAAGAAAGTTTAGAGAGTTGGTTACTTTATATAGGTCTTTTAAGAGGGTTGAAGAAGTAGATGGTTGGTACTTTGCTATATATGAAAAATCTGTATTATTTATAAACACTTTATCTGGCAAGATTTTTAGTTTGAAGAAGTCAAGAGTAACAAAGTTTATATCAGATGAGGGTATTAAAGAAATAACGAGAGAAAATGAAAAAGGAGATATTTTTTACTACTTAGTTTTAAATAAAGGTAGAAAAATCCCACTTATGAAAAATCAAAATTTGACGGATATTTGGCATTTAGAGACAAGATTGAAAGATTTTAAAAAGCAGTATCAAAATGTTGTGTTAAAAGACTATGATTTAGAAACAAAAACACCTGCTGTTCAGTTTCCTTCCCATATTATCATTTTGTTAGCGAGATTTGGTATAAACCCAGTTAAACACTTAATTTTGAAAGATAGTTTGATTACATGTGATCACTTAAATATGGTACCGAGTCAAAATGGTATAAATAACTTGGAAATGGTAACTCGTAAGGATAATCTTTTGAGAGCAAAGAGTAAAGATGTAAACATAAAGAAGTGTGTTTATTCTTATAATTTGGGTGCTTTTTGGGAGTTTATAGAGGGTTCATTTAAGATGGCTCGTTCAGAGGTCCGTATGAGAAAAGATATTATGACAGAGTATTGGACCCCCATTTTAAAAGAAAAGGCAGCAGAAGAAATCTTGCTTGCCGTGTAATAAGAAAAGGAGTGTTTGATATGCTGTCATTTTCAGTAAATAACAGAAGTTTAAGGGTTGATTTGGTTGCTCAGATAGCAAACCAATTAAATGATTTTAATAGGGAGTATGCTACTGATGCTTACATATATGCCCTTGAAAATAATCCTTCCAAGATAAACCTGAATTATTTTTCAAAGGAAGCAAAAAAGTTAAGAGATAAAGAGCAAAGTCGTGATAAAACTATACCTCTATTAAGTGAGGAAGAAAAAGAGATGGGTTATGAAGGGGTTTTAGAGACGGACTCTCCTGAACTTATTTTTCTTTCTTTTGAGGAAGATTTAATGGAAAAGATAGAAAAGAATTCAATAGATTATGAGAGTAAGATAAATGAGTTTTGGGTTCTGTATCAAATGATATTTAGAAATGATGGGTTTGACTTTTTTAAATTGCTTTGGTTGACAAAAAATGACCCTTCTGAAAAATGCTTTGAAAGATTAAGATGTTTATCTGAAAAGTATGATATAGAGGACTTTATTAAACTCGTGTTGTGTGATGAAAAATTATTTGACATGATAAAGTCAAAATATTAAGTTTGGACATACGACTAAACTTAAAGGCATGTTGTATGACCCCTCCTCCAGATAGTTTTAAATTAAGTAAAAGGAGGGGTTCTTATGAAAACAAAAAGATTGGGTGCTTTTATAGGAGATGCAGAGTATAAGGCTTTAAAAGAGTATTTAGGGAGTAAAAATCAACCTGTTACAGAGTTTTGTATAATAGCATTAACAAAGTATATGCTTTTAGAGAAAGCACCAAATAACTCAAATAAATCAGAAAACTCTAAACATTTGAGTTTTAGGGTCTCTGATAATTTTTATAAAGAAGTAGAGGGTTTTGCAAAAGAAAAAGGTGTTTCAAAATCTGCTATACTTCGTAATGCTATTGCAGATGCTGTAAAATAAAGGGGTTATGACTATGAGAAAGAAAATGGGTACTTCATTTATTATATATGTTATTTTATTATTGAGTTTTATTGGGTTATATCTTGTAAATAGTTGTTCATCTATAAAATGGGATTTGATAACATCAAATTCAATGGAACCAACTTTGATGACAAACTCTTTGGTTTGTACTGATTATACGATTCCTTATGAGGATATTGAAATTGGTGATATAATCCGATACACTGAGAAAAGTATTACAGATAGAGAGATAATGCATCGGGTTTATCAAAAAACAGAGTTACCAAATGGTGAAATAATCATCATAACAAAAGGTGATAATCTTGCAGTTCCTGATAGATGGACTGTTACAGAAGATACCTATATTGGTAAAGTAGTAGATGTAAATAATGATGTAGTTCCTATCCTTGATTTCTTATATAGTGGTAATGCTCAACAAGTAAATACAATATCTTTGATATTGATAGTGGTTGGTTTTTTATTAGTTCTTTTTGGTTTAATTTATTGTGTAGTTAGTATTGTTTGTGCGGTTTTAAACAAGAAAAGGAGGTAATTTATATGCATGAAGTTATAATTGAACAAGTGCATAATCGTGAGGGTTCAAATAAGAAAATTCAGTTTAAAGGTGTTTTAAATAAGGTTTTGGTTTCAGGGTTAATTTTGGCAACTGCAACGGGTATGGTAACTCCTGCTTTTGCTGCTCAAGAGACTATAAAAGATGCAGTAAGAGATAGTGCTTTTGAAATGACTGTTCAAGAGACAGTTCAGGGTGTTATCGTAGAGATTACAAATACCTTGAAAAGTATAGAGGCTCAAAAAAAGAGTGGTCGTGTATCAGAGGGTGAACTTTCTACTTTGGCAACAATGATTTTTTCTCTTGAAACTGCAAAAGGTAGTGAAGTTCAGTCTGTAAGTGAAATCCTTAATAAAGTAGAGACTACTATACAGGGGTTATCTACTGATACGACTGAGGTTAAGGTTGCCATAGGTTATGTGAGAAGTGTTTTGGGTATCACTCATATAAGTGTTGAAAATCGTGTAGCAACTGTTAATTTCAAGGATGTACCTTCTTCTCATTGGGCTTATACAGCAATTTATGAAATGGGTAAAAAGGGTTTGTTTGCGGGTAAATCTACAAATGCTGATGGTTCTGCAAACTTTGCTCCTAATGACACAATGACTCGTGGTGAGTTTGTAACAGTTGTGGTTCGTGCTTTATATAATGAGGAATTGCAGGCTCAAAGTGCTGTTGCGGGTTCTCCTTGGTGGTATGCTTCCTATGTGGTAGCAGTTGATCAGGGTTTGCTGAAGGAATCAGAGTTAGATAATGGTGATTTGAATCAGGTTATGAATCGTCAAGAGATGGCAATGGTTTTAAGTCGTGCTGCTACTGCTCAGGGTGAAACCTTTGGCACACTTATAGATGAAAGTAGAATTCCTGATTATAGTTCTATTGGTACTTATTATCGTAATTATGTAAGACAGGCTTATACGAAGGGTATGCTTGCTGGAACGGACACTGCCGGCACTTTCAGTCCAATGGGTACTCTGAATAGGGCTCAGGCTGCTACTGTCTTATATCGTCTTGTAGAGCCTTCTACAAGGTCAGAAGTTGATACTTCCCCAGTTCAAGTAACGGGTCAGGCCCAGACTTGGGTAGAGGGTCAAACTCATAGTATTCCTAAGGCTGGTGATACTGTCATCAAGGCAGATGGTACAAAGGTAGTCTTAAAGGTTGATCCAAAGAGTGGTGTCCTTGGTGCTGGCCAGGGTGTAGATATTGTAACAGGCACAACAAGAAATGGTTATACTTGGAATGTTGGTGATTTGCATTGGGATGATGATAGTGTCCTCCGTAAATGTGAAAAGACAGGTGAAGTCCATTCTGGTGCTGAATGGTTAGAAATCTATAGTGCCTTTAAACCTACTTCAAATGGTAGTAAAGATGGCGAAGTAAGGGATAATTGGTATCAATGGGACTCCATCGTAGAGGAATGGTTGTGGATTGGACCAAAAAGGGGTTAATCTAAAAATAGACATGTGAGGATAATAAATAGACATAAATAAACACAGTGTTCTTCTATTAATATAGGGAATAATATTTGTGGTAGTGAAAGTAAGTAAATAATAGTAAGATAAAGAAAAGGAAAAAGATAAAAGATAGTTTTAGGAAAGTAAAAGTAGATGGTTGGTGGTCTTGGTTAAAGGTCATAACTATCCTTTTACTTTCCTTTCTTTTTGAAAGAATGTTGAAGAAGGGGGTTTAAAAAATGATAAAACTATCAAAACAGTTTATTTCTTTGTTGTTAGTGATAGTTATGGTTATAGGATTATTACCTTTTTCTGCTTTTGCTGACACTGGTAACAATGGTGAAACTGGTTATGAGGATCAAGGTAATGGTGGCAGTGGAACGGCGACCTGGAGCATACCAGGCCGAGATTATTGGGGTGTCCGTTTTTCACTATATTTCTCAGAGGATAAGACGGGTAAAGACGGTTTTGAGCCCGTGGGCGATACGATAGACACTTGCATGACAAGTTTTGGTTATACACCAAATCGTGCTTCAATGTTAAATGTTTATCGTAGAATGAATGGTCAGATGAATGAATTTAGTTTTGAAGCAGTAGATTATTCTTCCATTTGTTTAACTCGTAGCAGTTCTCCTGCTTTGCAGAAGTTTCCTAATCTCATGCAGGATGGATTATCCTCAAAAGTATTAAATAAATACTTTATGGGTATTGAGGAATTACCCGCTGATTTAACTACAATTGAAACAAAAGACATGGACTTTACAAATACCGATGCTATTGTAGATTTGATAATCAAAAATACATCAGATATAGAAGTCAATTTCAAAGATGGCATTTACAAAACTAAAGATGAAACTCGTTATGGTATCTTCAAGTTATACTATGAGCCAATTTTTTATTTCAAGGTGAATAGCACAACTTATGCAATGACTTTAAGAGATGCCATAGCATTTTATAACTGCAAACCCAATTTAACGAGTGAACAAGGTTATGACTTTGTAGTTTTCTATTTTAGATTTTTGAAATACCTTGCGAATGCGGCATACTTGGTTCAGGATGAAGTATCTATTGATATGAAAGGAAATTCATCGGGTACTTTAATGGATTCAAGTGATAGTTCTTCTGATGTGAAATCCTCTATGAAAAAAGGGGGTTTAATGTATGACTCAATGGGTGTTGGTGTTGTGACGGGTGGTATCTATGGTCCTCCTGCTCCAGATGTTTTAAAGACTTATGTTGTAGTAGATCGTGTGGATGCAGATGGTACAGTTCATTATAAAAAAGCGGCAGATTCAGTTATAGAGAAAGCAGAATTCCGTGTGGATGCAACGGGTGATTTAAGTCAAGTTCCTGCTTTTGCTTTTGAAGAGGGTTTAGATGTAGGTACAGCGGTCTTAAATGACATTATGACGATAGGTAAGGATGTTACAGTTTCTGATGCTACTGAGTGGACTGATACTGAAATGCCAACAGGTGTTGGAGTTGATTTATTAGCATCTTCTCGTGATGTGGCTGGTTATTGTACGGGTATCATAACAGGTTCAGAGATTTTTGTTGATACCTATAAAGAATATTCACTTTTGGTTGAACCTTCTTCTGCTGCTATGGAAGCAGTCAAAGAGAGTTATGCTGCTATGAGTGAATCAAGTGGTAATAGTGCTATTGAAACAACTCAAATCATCCCTGTTGGTCTTTGGGGTCGTTCTACATTTACTGTAGTCATAAAGATTGTTGATGCTATTCCTTATGTATATATCAATGACATAAAAATGGGTAAAATTGAAGATGGTCAAGTTGTAAAGATTACAGAGGATTCAACAGAAATGGGTAATTTGGGTATAAGAACTCCTGCAAATAACTTATTACTTCGTTATGTTGTTATACCAAACCCTATGCAAATAAATGTCATTCGTTTAGTTGAGGAAGGTACAGGCAAAGTTAGTTATATAGATGGTGGTCGTTCTCGTTTAGAAACAGTAGGTACAACAGTAAATGTTCAAGAACCTGTTGTAGATAATATTGCAAAATTGGGTAATCCAGAGTTGATTGAGTGGGTAACAAATAGTGAGTATCCTTTGAAGGACATCTCAAATGGGACATTACCAAGTCCAAGTTCTAATGGTTTGACTGGTTCAGATCGTGTGATACCCAACTATCCTCAAACTCCATTAGTCCATAATCTCTATGTTTTGTGGGAAATCAAAGTACCAGCAAAGGATACAGAAAATCCTTCTACTGAGTATGAGGTTCCAGAGTGGAGATTGAGTAAGTATTGGGGTCCTGAGGGTGTTCCAGATGGTGCAGCAACAATGACCTTACCTATCACTTATGGGTGCTGTGGTCAGGCTCGTTTAAGTCCTTCAGGCTTTTGGAGATATACTGTAAGAAATCCTAATGGAAAGACAAATGATGGTTCTCATAGTCCTTCCAATATGAAGTTATATAGTTGGATTCATACTGAGACTGTAAATACGGGTGATACAGCATCAGTTGGTGCTTATCAGCCTACAGCAATAGTAACAGTTGATGGTATTATAAATGCAATAAAATCAACTGATACTTCTGGTTTAAAGGTTGTAAGTTGGTTAGATAAAGGCAGTATAAATGGTTTGAAATCTTATGATATTTCAAGTGATACAAAGGGTTCTGCTTTTAATAAGAGTCAATATAGTTATAATGTGCTTTTAAACTTTAATACTTTGAATTTAGACACTTATACAAATACATGGCCAAGTAGACACTCTCATAAGTATGGTGGTCATTGCCATAGATGGATAAACTCGAAAACAATAAGTCCTTTGGGTGCATCTTATATTCCTTATGGTCTGACTACCAAAATTACATTTGACCGTTATTTAGCAAAGGGTTCTGATAAGTTGGTCGTTTCTCCTTATGTATCAGAAGAAAATGGTAAAACAATCGTATCTTATCAGACAGATACGACATTAAAGATTTATCCTGAGATCGCTATGCTGTTTGATAATGATATGAATCAGAGTTCAATTAAATGGGCTGTTGGTGAGCAAGCAAGAGAGATAAATCCTGTTGTATGGCATACAATGCAATTTAAAGTCTATGTAGATGAAAATAGTAATGCTGCTTCTTTTGCAACAGATAGTCGTGGTATAACAACAGCAAATCGTATGGGTGAAGCAAATAAACAAATTGCTTATAAAGGAACTTCCATCAACACTTCCTTCAAAATTCAAAGAAGTGAAGATGATAATAAAAATGCGGGTATTTTAACAGTAAAGACTTTTGCTTTGGATATCACAACAAATAAGAATGGTGTCAATGTAAAGGATGCTTGGGGTGCCAGTAGTTATAAACCAGAAACCTTGCATACCAACTTTATAGATAGTTGGGATGGTTTCAAAGGGTTATCAACAGAAAGATTAGAGGTTCAGTCCTCCAAGTTATATGTGGGTGCTGAGAAGAATCAGTCTGTAGGTTTGACAAAACTGAAATATGATGGAAAAGAAGTTGTAGAATTCACTCATGAGTTAATTGTTCGTGGTGGTGAAGTCGTAGGTGTTAAGTATCAGGATAGAGGTACAGGTGCTTACTCTGTTGTTGCTATTTCTGATTTAGAGAAAAAGGATGCAGGGTTATATGAGGCTTTAGAAGGCATGAAGTTGATAGGTAAAAATAAAAATGAAACAGTATTTAAGGGTTTTGAGCATCAGACGGGTGCATCCTTAAATGAGCAGAAATACATTGACCTTGCTACTTCTGCAAAACAGGCTTTAGACGGATTAACAACTAATAACTTATCATTAAATAAGGGTTGGTATAGTGAGGATTCAACTGTTCTTGTAGTAAAAGAGTATGTAACAAATTATGGGGTTCCTTCAATCTCCTACTCTGATAAGTTATCACAATCCGTAGCGGGTTTGGAAACTCCTTTAGATAAAGGTCTATTCTTCTCTATTTTGGGTAAAGGTTACACCTTTATAAATTACACTTACACAAATAACAATTTAAAGAATATAAATGGTGGTTTATCAACAGCAAAAGTATTCTTTGAACATAACTCCCGTTTGGGTTCTCCTTTTGGAAAGCAGCAGACAGATTATTTAGTAGCAAATGTAAGTGTTTTAGATACTTCAAGATTATATTAAAAATAAAGTGTTAGGGGCTATTTCCCTAACACTTTTTTATTTTGCCTTTTTCGATTAGTTATGGACATATACGGTCTGATTGAGGACATGTAAAACTATATTACTATGTAAAGAGGTTAAAGATAAAGTTAAAAAATATAGAAAGGATGGGGAAATATGCGAAAAAAGAGTGTTATTAGTTTTGGAATAGTAATAGCACTTGTATTAAGTTTGTTTGTGTCAAATGTTTTTGCTGATCCTTATGATATGTCTGTCAATACAGATGGGTCAATCATAGGTGAGTATGATGCAGAAACAAAGACTTTTACTGTAACAGGTACAGGTGCAATCGAGGATTATTCTTATTCGGGTTCTCCTTTTTATGCTATAAGGAGTGAAGTAGAACATTTAGTTATTGGAGAAGGTATAACTCGTATAGGTAATTATGCCTTTTATCAGGGGTCAAATCTTCAAAGCATCAGTTTACCAAGTACTTTAGAGAGTATAGGTGATTATGCTTTTAGACAAAGTTCAGGTTTAACTTCTATCAGTTCTGATACTTTACCCAATTTAGATAGTGTAGGCCAATATGCCTTTTATTCTTTTGCGGGTCTTGAAAGTGTTGATTTAGATGGTTTGACTGAAATAGGTAAATCTGCTTTTGCGGGTAAAGGAACAAGTACAGATACTTTAACAACTGTAACTGTAGAGAATATAAATACTATCGGACAAGGTGCATTTTCAGATCAAAGAAATCTCTCAACTATTACTTTAAAAACAATAGGCACTATTGAAAAAAGTGCTTTTGAAAGCGATAAGAGTCTAACAACAATATCCTTGGATGGTGTAGGAACAATAAAAACAAATGCTTTTTCCTCTTGCACTTCTTTAAGTTCTGTAACTTTTAAGAATGTAGATGTTTTAGAAACTAGTTTGTTTTGGGGATGTAGCAAACTCAAAGAAATAACTTTAGAAAATGTTAAAGATATTGCTTCAAATGTAATAGGTTCTTATACAAATGTTGAGACTGTACGAATTGGTGAAGGTACGACAACACTTCGTGGTACTTTGGCTAGTAGTAGTGGTAATTCTATAAAAAATCTATATTTACCTTCAACACTTACTGATGTATATAGTACGGGTTATGGATTTTTTTATGATTTGCGAGGTGTAGAACATTTTGAATATACAGGTTCTACTCCTATAACAAATTATAAAGCAAATTTTATGTTTTGTTATAGTAGTTATACAATGGGCTCAAATGCTACTGGTAAGAAAACTGCAAGAGTTCATGCGAATCAGCAGTATATGATAGAGGCTTTAAAAGTAATTGGTTATACTGTTGAAACATTTGGAGAAGTAACAAATGATAAATATGAAACCTACCCATCTACAGGTATTATTGATTTGAGTGGTTCTGGTTCATCTGTAACTGCTTATTACAATATTTATACGGGTGTGGTAGATGTTGTAGGTACAGGAATAATGCAGTATAAATCGACTATTTTTAACAATGGTTCTGATTATTTTGGTATTAAAGAAGTCAATATAGGTGAAGGTATTACACAAATAAATACCAGTAATTCATCTAAACCTATTTTTGGAAATAAATTAGGTAAAACAACTTATGGTATTCCTATTGATGGTGTAGTCATCAACTTACCTTCAACTTTAGAAAACATTGAGGATTATGCTTTTCAGGGTGCAACAATAAAAAGCATAAATTTGCCAGAGGGTTTAGAAGCAATAGGTTATAGTGCTTTTAGTAGTGCTACTTTTAAAATGGGTACTTTGACCTTGCCTTCTACAGTTAAGACAGTTGATGATAGTGCTTTTTATAAGGTTACTGCTGATAATTTAGTATTAAATGAAGGATTAGAAACTATTGGTGATAGTGCCTTTAAGGATTCAAAGATACCTAATATCAATGTGCCAAGCAGTGTAAAAACCATTGATGATGATGCATTTATGGGTTCTGCAATAACAACTCTAACTATACCAGCATCTATCGAGTCTTTAGGTTATGATGTTTATAAAGATTGTGCAAATATTAGCAATGTAGTTATTGAACCCGCAAACAATAGTTATATGGATACAGCAGATGGGTTGTTTAATGGTATAGGAGGCAGTGCAAGTAATAAAACAGCAACAGTAAATGCTTCAAATATTTATATGATAGAGGCATTGGAAGCATTAGGTTATAATGTAACAACTCAGGGTTCAAGTATAGGTAATAAGTATGATACTTACCCTGCAAATATGGTAAAAGAAATAGGTTCTCCTAATGAAGCAGATGTCGTTGCTTACTATAATGAGTATACTAAGGTCTGTGATGTATTTGGCACTGGTAATATGGAAAATGGTTATTCAGGTAGTAATAGTGGAAGTGGTGCTTTGGCAGCATTTCGGGAAGGTGTAGAAACTCTGAATGTGAACGAGGGTATAACTTCAATAGGTTCAATGCTTTTCCATTCATACTCAGGTAGTCTGTATAAGTATTATCCTAAGAATCTAAAAACAGTAAATCTACCATCTACTTTAAAAGTTATAGGTCATACAGCTTTTCAAGGTAGTGCAATAACAAATATTACTTTGCCTGAAGGTTTAGAAGAAATAGGTAGGTCTGCATTTTTAAATACTCCCCTGCAAGAAATAACTATTCCATCTACTGTAACAACGATTGGAAAAAGTGCTTTTAAAGGGACTAATTTGACAGAAGTTAATATACCTTCTTCTGTAACAACGATTGGACAAAGTGCTTTTGAAGGGACTAATTTGACAGAAGTTAATATACCTTCTTCTGTTGAAACTATTGAGGCTTATGCCTTTTCTGATATAGATAATTTAGTGGTTAAGAATCAATCACAAGTCAGTCAGACACTTGGGAGAAATGCTTTCCCTGATTTATCAACCTTGTATCTGTATAGCACAAACCAGAGTATGCTTGCTCAAACCGTAGATATGACAGACCCAACAATCATTTTCTTAGATAAACCAGCAACAAGTGGGACTTTAGAAAATGGTGTTACTTGGGTTTATGATGTAGAAAGTTCAACAATTACTTTTAGTGGTACTGGTGAAGTTCCAAAGTATGAGTTGGGTTATGCTCCTTGGTATGGTGCTTTTATAGAGAATGGCTTTCCTACTACTTGGGTTTTTGAAGAGGGTATAACTGCTGTAGATGCAGATACTTTCTATGATCCAGTTGGTGGTAGTCGTGTAGATGGTAGTGGATTAAGTATATGGGTATCAGGTGGTTCAAGTGGTAGTTTAGGTGGTATATTAGGTGGTTACTTCCCTGGAGCATCCATAGGTGATTTAGGTAGTTATGGCGGTGGTTCAGGTGGAACAGGCCCAGGTGGTGAAGGAGGCACTGGTGGCGGTGGAGGAGGCACTGGTGGCGGTGGAGATGGTTCAGGTGGTGGAGATGGTTCTGATGGTGGTTCTACTGGAGAAGATGGAGATACCAGTACAGATAGTGGTACACCCAAAGATGAATCAACTTATATCATAGTAGATGCAGAACCTACTATGTTTAAGGTTACTGTACCTATAAAGATTGATGTTTCAATGGATACAGAGGGTCATATTTCAACAGGTTCTGGTTATGAAGTTCGTAATGAATGTGCTATGGGTCCTGTAGTGATAACAAACATTAAGGTGAATACTGCGACAGGTTGGAGTATATCTGACTTCAATGCTGACTATGAGAATATGGCTGCATCTTCTCGTGTGATAGGGTTACAGATTAATGGTGTGAATGTTGGCACTGATGGTTCTGTCATTATGAATGATAGTTTGAGTAGTGTTATAAGAAATAAAGAAAGTAAGAGTTTAATATTTGATGCAAAACTTTCTGCTCAAAAGACTGCTTTAAATGAAAATGTAGCGGCTGTGGTCTTTACTGTTGACTTTGATAAGGTATAAATAAAAAAGGACATGTTAAAGAGTTTGGACATACGACTAAACTCTTTAGCATGTGAAAAGTAAGGACTACAGAAAAGATTATATTTGTATGAAAGCAAAAATCAAAAGTTAGAGAAATAAAGAAAAATTTTAAAAATATAAAAGGAGTGTATTAACAATGAAAAGTGTTTCTATGAAGGTTATGACAGGTGTTTTAGCCGTTGCTATGATGATGGGTATGACAACTGGTGTTTTTGCAAGTGAGTTAACTGCTGGTGATATTGCTGATGCTTATGATGATGATTCTGGTTCTATACAGAGTGGTTATGAAAATTATAATGTTTATGAGCCTACTGCTGGTGATCCAGTTACTGCTGGTAAGGCATCTTCTGTTGTTGTAGTTGATGCTGAAGCTACTACTTTTAAGGTAACTGTTCCTATTGCTTTACATGTACATCAGGATACAGAGGGTGTAAAGACTTATGCTGATGCTATGAATGCAGAAAATGCAACAGGTACTGCTAAGATAATCAACGAGTGTTCAATGGGTCAGGTTAAGATAACTGATGTTAAGGTTGTTGCTGCTGAGGGCTACACTATTTCTGCTTGGGATGCTGACTATAACAATATGAAAGTCAATAGTAAGACCTTTGGTTTCAAGATTAATGGTGTAGAGACTCAGACTAATGGTACAGTTGTGACAAGTAATGCTGTTACTGATACGATTACTACTACTGTAAAGAATAATGAAGATAGTAAGACTGATTTAACTCGTGTCTATGGTGATTATAATATCACTCCATCTGGTGACTCTGCTTTCCCCGTAATTGCTCATGCTTCTGTTTTACCTATTGACTATGAAGCAAAGTTACCTGCTTACAGCGCTGCAGTTACTGACACTAATGTCGGTGCAGTGGTATTTACAGTTGATTTTAACTAATAAATAATTAGTTGGAATATACATATTTCTTGATATTTCAAAGAATGAACCTGTTGAAAAATGGGTTCATTCTTTTTTTGACAGTGTAATTTCAAATGGACATAAATGATGACATGTAACTTCTATATTAATTGAGGAATTAAAATAAAGTGTAGAGAATGAATGCTTGTTATTCGGTGTTTGAGTAGTTGATTGATATTTATAGTTATGAAAGTCGTTTTTGTTGTAAGATGATTGCTTATCATTTTGTATTTTATAAAATAGAGAAAGGGTTGATATTTATGGACTTAAATAAAGTTCTTTCGTTGAGTAGTTATGCTCGTACTGTGGGTAGCATGTTTTTATCTCCTGATAATACTGGTATATCCAATGCTCCATATATTAATTTTGGAATGACCCAAACATTAGTAGATAATACTGTTTTGTCAATCGGTATCATAGATACAATATTAGATAATTTAAAGAGACATAATTGTTCAGAATCAGAGGAAGAAGCGATTTATGATATGTTAGAAGATGTAGGCGATAATTTGAGAGTGGGTTTAATGGACTTTATGGATAAATTGATAGCAGATTCAATGTGTGCCAATTATCAAACAATATTGGGTATAAATGATAATAGTGACGATGGGGTTGATTTTGAAGATGAAGATGATTCGTTTGCCTGCCCTCATTGTGGTAGATGTTATGATGATGATTCAGATGATATTGAGGATGAATTAGATGAAGATTTTTCTCTTGAAGATGATGATATTGTAAGTTGTCCCGTATGTGGAAGCCTTCTTGATGAAGATGGTCATAAAGATACTTTTGATGAATTAATAGATGTATTAAAGGATAAGGAGTAATCGTTTATGTTTGGTTTTAAGAAGAAAATAGTAAATGATGGTCCAACTGCAATAGCTGAAATGTTGGAAAGAAGTCATCGTAATCTGATGGCTTTATGTGAGAATCCTGAGACGGTCAAAATGGCTATAATGCAAAAATTCAATTATTTGTATAGAGATAAGGAGATAAATGAAAAGGGTTTTTATGAGAGATTTGAAGCAGAAGAGTTAAAGAAATTAACTGCTGATGATGTATATGAGATTTTGTTTACAGATAAATATAAATATTGATTAGGAAGTGTTATTATGGAAAAGAATTGGGTAGATATAATGTTAGATGGTTTGGATGAAGTAGATGTAATCTTTAATTCTGTATCAGATAATGAAATCTTAGAGCAATATCCTTGGTTAAAAGAAGATGATGGTATAGATGACTGTTTTAAGTCCGTATCAGATGATGTTATTTTAGGTCTGTATCCTTGGGTAAAAAAAGAGTTAGTTGCGGTTTAAAATGAGAATGTTTCAAAGATAACGGGTGCTTTTTAGAAAAGCACCCGTTATCTTATGCTTGCTGCTTTCTTTGAAGTGATAATTTTTGCAGAAAATTACCATCTAATTTATTTGCCACCACCTTGACTTGATATTTAATTTCTTAATATCAAAAAATCAGCAAAAATTATTATTGAGTATCAGAATATAGTAGATATAATGGGTATTTTTGTTTTTTCTTTTTTGATTAGCAGAAAGAGTATATATTATAAGGGTTTTAATAAAAAACAGTGTTTTTGGGTTTTGTAATATAAAAACAGGTGTCAAATAAAAGAGGAAGATTTCAAAAGATAACGGGTGATTTTAAAATCACCCGTTATCTTTTTTCTTATAGAGCTTTTTGGAAGAAAACAACTCAAAATAAAAATGGACATATATTCGTAGTTATTCGGACATATACAACTCGTTTTGGACATGTAAAACTATATTAGTATGAAAAGAAGAAAGGGAGTGTTAAAAAATGAGTGATATAAATAGAAAAATAGAAGAAGTAAAGAAAAGTGGTTTGTATCGTGTTCTCTCTATAATAGAGAGCAGACCAGTATGTATGTTGATATTATTGGGGTTTTTAATAGGTATAGTTAATTTATTTTTAAAGAGTTATTTGATAGCGGGTATATGTTTGGGTATTTTTGGTGTTTGGTATTTATCAGACATAATATTGAAAGAGATTTTTACAAATAAATTAAAGT
This sequence comes from Flavonifractor sp. An91, assembly GCF_002159225.1. Lineage (NCBI taxonomy): Bacteria > Bacillati > Bacillota > Clostridia > Eubacteriales > Oscillospiraceae > Flavonifractor > Flavonifractor sp. An91. The sequence continues at coordinate 90,543 of NZ_NFHA01000005.1, forward strand.
AAGAAAGGGTTGAAAAACAATGAAATTAAATGTAAAAAACTTGGGTTTAGATGATGTGGCTTTGGAGATAGATAGTACTCCCACTACTGTAGATGAGTTGGCAGAGGAAACCAAGGAGCAAGTAGATAAGTTGCATAAAGAAGCAGAAAAAATAGAGGAAGTAACAGAGGATGAAAAAGATGCTCCTCGTTTGGATTTAGTAGATGTTATGGGTAGTGAGGAAAGAAATGCAAAGGCATTAGACATTTTGGAGAAAGAGAGAATGTTGCAAGTTGAGAGAGAAAATGAATGGAAGAAAGAGAAAAAGAGTAAGAGGATGAAGAGATTTATCAAAACAAGTATTTTAGTTTTTGTTGTAGCAGTATTGTTTTTGGCTTGGTATTCAGGTTATAGAATTCCTATCCCTGATGAATGGGTAGTTCATATTCAAGGGATATATCAAAGTGCTTATGATGCAGTAACAGGATATTTTACGGGTAATTAAGTAAGAGGGGGTTTTAAGGATGTTTAAGAAAAAATACAAATTGAACTTAAATCGTGAAGAAATAGATTATATTAAGATAGTGTTTAAGAATGAAGATAAATTAAATTTAAGTTGTAAAGAGATAAATGGTATTGGAGATGTAACTATTAAGACAGAAAAAGAAGAAATGATGAAAGCATTTAAAAATAAAACTCGCCACTTTGATTCCGAATATTTACTGTCCGTTATAATACTTTTCATGAGTTTTTTGAATGCCTTATTCATCTGCTCTTTTACAGAATTAGACCTTTTTTCTGCCATATGTATAGTTTTTCCTATTTCTATAATAATAGTAACACTTCTTTTTCTTGCAATTAGTTGGTTTTTTTGCAGGAAATAAGAATATGAAAAACAAGAGGAGGGTTTAGAATGTTTTTTAAGAGAGATAAAGATAAAGAAAAAGAGTTGAAGAATGTTTCTTTTAAAGAAGAAGATTATACGGATTTGACTCGTGAAGAAGTAGAAGCCTTGGCCGCAAGTAAGGCTGCTGATTTAAGAGATAAAGATAAAAAGTTAATGGAAGATCAAGAGAAAGAGAGAAAGAAAGAGGAAAAAAACAAAAAGGTTCGTAGGTATTTAGAGTTTGCAGCAATCATCTTGTTTATTCTGTTGTTGCTGGCTCGTTGTAGTGTATTGCCTGTTCCAGAACCCATTAAGGATATAGTTGATTTTGGTTTTGAGAATACGGTAGATACAGATGACATAGTTCATGAAAATGATGAAGAACCTAATGATCCTCGATACTCTTCACTTATAATGAGTATGAATTATATGCCAGTGTTTGAGAATGGTTTAGCGAAGGGTAATTTGAATATCGAGAATGACCCACGAAGTGTTTTTGCTCAATACATAGAGATATATTTAGAAGATGCAGAGGGCAATCCAGAGACCTTAATTTATAAGTCAGATTTAATAGATATAGGTCAGACTTTGTTGGAGGATACTTTGGATGTGAACCTTCCTGCAGGTAAGTATCCTTGTACTGCTTACTTCAATGCAGTTTTAGTAGAGAGAGATGAAGAAGGTAATATCCTGGAACAGTCGTATGCGGGTACAGGTGGAGCAAATATCACAATAATTGTTCTAAACACCAAGGGTACACCTGTTGAAATAGATTAATGCTTGTTAAAGGGATTATATCATTTTATATAATCCCTTATTTTATAAAAAGGGAGGTTAGACAGTATGCGAAGTGTATTTAAAAGCCTTTTGAGTGGTCGTAAAGCATTACAAACAAAAATAGATGAGTTCAATGAGAAAACAGATAGAGAAACAAGAGAAGATGCAAATGCGGGTCTTGCTTTATATAATGAACTAATTGACTATATGAACACATATGAGTGGTTAAAGAAAGATAGTTCAAAGGAAAAAATGAAAGTATATATTGAAAGTGGTTTTGATTATGAAGTGTTAATGGGTAAGTTTAATTTGTCCTATGATAATGCAAAAACAACTGTTAAATGGGCAACAAAACAATTTAGACAGAAGATAGGTGAAAATACGGTATCTTTACTCCAACAGGGTTTTCCGTATGAAGCAAGGGCATCTTATGAAACTCATACGGGTAAATTAAAAATGGAAAATCTTATTATGAGTGATCTGGTGGATGCTTTACCAGATGAAGAATACTATCCTTACTCTTTAGAGGAGTGCAAGTATGAGTTGAGGGTGCTGTATCAGTATAGTAAAAAGAAAATGGAAAGTGTTATAGGAAAAGCGGATTTAAAGAAGTTAGCATATATAAGACATCTAATAGAGGGTTCATCAAAAAGAGCAGAATTATTTAGACCTTATATGGTAGATGTTTTAGAGGGTTTAACAAGTATAGATGAGATAATTGAGTGGGAAGAAGATATAAAAAATCAGGATGTTAGTTTGGATTGAGTAAATAACTTAGTTAATGGAAAGGGGTTGATAATGTAAATAAAGGAAGGGTTTAATTATGGAATTGACAAAAAACATAAATGATTACTACTTTGAGAAGAACTTAGATAAATATATTAAGGTTTCAGTACCAAGTGATATTTTGCATGATATTAGACACTATGCCTCTGAAATGCAGTGTTTGAAGAAGCAAGAATATAATGGTTTTGGTGATACTTATGGTATTTCTGCTCGTTGGTTTGTAGGTCTTATAGGAGAATGGGCAGTTTCAAAGGTTTTGCATAATTGGGGTTTAACTGACAATAACTTTTCTTTTCATTTTGTGTTAGGTAGCAGCAGTTCTTATAATCACCCTGATTTCTTGGAGTTGGGTTATGTCTTAGGTTGTAAAACTGCTGTGAGGGGTCGTTGTGCAAAGGTAAAACTGAATCCTAAAAGTGGTGAAGTTGTTTGTGTTTATGATAAATCAGACTCCTCCCTCTATATCTGTGGCATCTTGACAGGTGACATAGCAAGAAAATATGGCGATTTGGACTTGATTGAAGATGTTGAGTTGAAAGCGGTATCTGCTGCTCGTGGTACAAAGGTAGGTTTCAATCGTTTTGATAAACTGATTCCTTTCACTCGTGAGACTGTGGGACTTTATAAGAGTGAATTAGAGGTGGAGTATAGGACGACCATGACGAAAGAGCAGTATATGGGTCTTTATGCTGATTGCACCTTTGTAGAGCATTTTGGTGACAGCATTGTTTTTAAGAGAAGTCGTAAAGGGGTTATTACTTCTACTGAAATAAAAAAATCTGAGTTGACAGGTAAGACTTTGAATTCTGTATTGGACCCTTATTCTACATACCTTTGTGTTGATGGTAGAGATATTTTTAAGGAGTTTCAAGAGGTCTATACAGGGTTTCCTATATCTTTGACGGTTTATTGCTTGAGAGATATTTTTGAGGGTTTAAAGGTCAAGGGTTATGACTGTATCAGCAGAATGGCACCTGCAGACAGTTTGATACGAGATTTGTATATGGTCTACTGCCCTACTATACCAAACACGATAAGGTCAGACTCAGTATCTATAGACTTCTACACTATGCTATGGGTTTTAAACTCTCATCTTAATGTCATAGATAGCCCCCAGGATTAGATATAAGGGGTTGTAGTAAGTGAAGGCATTCCATATACCAGATAGTAAGAAGTGATCGTGTAGGGGGTTCTATGATAGAAAAAAGTGCTTTTATAAGAACTGAAGTTTTTTATAAAAGTAGGGTTGGTTTTATAAAATAATCAACTTTTTATAAAACTTGATTTATAAAAACTTTGGGTTTTTATAAAAATGGGTTTGGTTTTATAAAACAATCTGATTTTTATAAAACTCAATTTATAAAACTTCGGGTTTTATATAAAAGTGGGGTTAGTTTTATAAAACAATCTAATTTTTATAAAACTTGATTTATAAAACTTTGGACTTTTTATAAAAATAGGGTTGGTTTTATAAAACTATCTGTTTTTATAAAAGTCAAATTAAATGCTTTTCTTGTTCGTAAATTGAAGTGCTTATTTTGGCACAAAGAGATATGCTTCAATTATATAAAATAAAATTTGGTTATGACAGTATATATAATATATTGCTTGTTTTTTGGGACTACATAATTAGAAATGTGATAATTGTTGATAACAAAAAGGGTTTTCTTGTTTGGGAACAAACTATACAAACGAAGAAAAAGTGAATTGATTATGTTTGAAAGTTTAATATTGTTAATGAGAAACAGAGATTATATATTCGTAGTTTCAAAAAAGATGCAATATTTTATAAGTGTGTATATTTTGTGCTTTGTTTATTTGCATATAAAAGAGTTATTAAAAAGTGGTAGAAAATAGAGTTTGATTTCACAACTTAATTATAAATAATTTATTTTGCAGTAAATAAAGGGTTGTTTGAAAAAATAAAAAATTAGAAAAAAATAAAAAAATTCAAAAGTGTGATTTGTGTGTTAAAGGTGGGTTGCTGTTATGAAGTTATTAAGCAGAGAAGAAGTGTTGAAAATTGTGTCGTGTTTAGTCAGTGAAAATCAGGCACTAAGAGATTTATGGGTAGAAGATAATTTGGACGGTGAAATATCTTATAAGAGTGAAGATTATTCTGATAGTTCTTTTAAGTATATAGTTTGTATGTGTTATGCTTCCTCTTACTTTGTAGAGGGTGAACTAACTTGCTTACCTTGTAAAAGAGGATATATCAGTAGCATTTTTGTTGCTGATGAAGTCAGGCAGATAATCAATCGTTTTGTGTCGTTCCCTCAAAAGGGGTTTGTGGTTTTTAAGAGGGTTGATGATTCTTATGTGGAGATACCTTTTGAAGTAAAGTGTGGTAAGGGTCGTTGTTTCCATTATTCTTTTGAAAAGGGTTCAACTGTTTTTGTGAAAGTAGATGGTGAAGAATACAAATGCTCATTCAAACCTTATGACAAAGAAAATGGAATTCAAAAAGAGATTGAGAAAATATAATTTTTCTCAAAAAGCCTCGACTATAGCGAAATGGTCACGGTAATATAAGCATGTAAATTATCAAAATTACCTGTAAAACTTATGATATTCTCAAAAGTAGTTTATGGGTAGTTTTAAGAATGATTTGCCTATGAAAAAGTAAGTTCTTAAAATGTATGCTTTTTAATAAGGAAGTGAATCTATGAAAGCAAAGGACTTAATTCAATTTATTTGTAAATCAAATGCAGAAGTGGTGGGGTCATTTGAAGATTTGGTATCTAAGGCTCAGTGTGTTTCTTCCCCTACTGCTATTTCCCTTTTTACTGTGGCTGAAGGTCTGAGTGATGGTTTAGAGGTTGAAGTCCTGGATGGGTTGTGGGTCTATCACCTTACTCCTGATGGTAGACATGAATTCCAACACTTGAAATCTTGGGATGCTGTAACACAAAAGGTAGGAGTTTGGAATATCCCCTTAAACTCTTGTATCTGCTGTGTTTTTGAGGTTAGAGAAAATAGGTTCAAATCCATAGACTTAAACACTCTGAAACCCTTGAAGTATCAAGTGATTTCAAAGATTGTGGTGACTGATGAAGATAGAAAAAATTGCGATTTTCGTGGTCTATTTGGTTTTGAACCTAATTCAGTCCTGTGCTATCACATTAACTTCAAATTATCTTCATTTTTTGTCAGTGAAAAGCAATTCTCTATACTGCGACAACTGAACCTTGTAGATGTCCCTCCTGTGGATGTTGAGATTATGACCTTTTCTTTTGCAAAGTGGAGATGGGGTTATAAACTCAGTCGTAATTTGCAGAAGTCTTTTAGGGAGTTTTCTGTTTTGCAGGTGAGAAAAGCACAAGTTGAAATGTTTGAGATGCCTGATACCTTAATGCTGCGGGCATATGAGTGTGATTGGTATGAGGGGTCAGAACGACGAAATGACCCTAAACTTACACTTTTAGATACTCTTGAAGTAAATCTGCTGAGTAGAGAAATCCTTTCTCATAAGATTGTAAAAGCAAGTTACCTCAATTTCTTTAATGATGACTTGGAGAGTTTTAATTGTGTGATCCAGGAGTTGCAGGGTTCTATTGGCAGAGAGTTTCAAACAATCCCTAATCTTTTTGGGGTTTATGAGTGTTTGGACTTCTACCCTTTAGACTTTGGGGGTCGTAGAGAAAGGAAAATTGAATTTGTTTTTGATAATGGGGTTGATAATAACTTAGAAAGAGAGTGATTTTTATGAGATTAATGGATTTTATTCTTGTGGTTTGTAAGTATGAGCAAGAGAGGTTAAAGAAAAATGCTGTTTATAACTCATCTTTTATGAGTTCAGAAGAATATCTAAAAACCTTGTATGAAGGTATGCTTCAAAATTCTGTAGTTGAACCAAGGGAAGATGGGTATATCCTTGCAAAAGGAAAAGAGGGTGGTCTGGAGCATTTACATGATGAACTCAAAGCGGGTTATTGGGTTTTTGCTTTTTTCTTCAGTACTGATTTTTATGAGTTCAAAAGATTTGAAACAGAGGAAGATGCCCTCACCTATTATAAAAGTTTGACCAGAGATTGTTTCTGTGGTCAGAAATTGTTGTTAAAGGTTGGAGAAGCAAGAGAAGGGTTGATGTAAATGAGTTATTTTGCTTATCATCGAGTCTCTACTAAGCAGCAGAAACTTGATCGTGGTCTTGATGAAATTGAAAAGTTCTGTAAAGAACGAGGAATCGTGTTAAAAAGTCCTGTTTTTACAGATAAGCAAAGTGGAAAAACCTTTGATAGACCAAGATATATAGTCCTTAAAGAAGATGTTCTTCGTGAGGGTGATACTCTGATTATTACAGAGGTAGATCGCTTGGGTAGAAATAAACAACAGATTGTTGAAGAACTTAATGATTTTAAGGCTATGGGTGTTCGAGTCATGATTTTGGAGTTGCCTACTACTCTTATGGAGATTAAGGCAGATGAAACCCTGAACCGTCTGATTTTGGATACCATTCAAAATATGGTAATCGAACTTTTTGCTTGCCTTGCAGAAAGTGAGTTGGAGAAGAAGAACAAAAGGCAGATGCAAGGCATTCAGGCCATGAAAGATCGTGGTGATTGGGATAAGTATGGTCGTCCTAAGAAGTGTGCTTGGGATGTTTTTGTTGCTATGTATGAGAAAGTAGAAGATGGTATTATTCGTCCTTGTGATGCGGCAGCAGAGTTGGGTATGTCTATCCCTACTTTTTATAGGTATCGAGATAAGTATAGAAAAGGGGTTAAGTAATGGATTTTAGAGAAATAGAGATTTTTGAAGTTATTGCTGACCTTTATACAAAAGCGGAGTTCTCAGAAGGGGTCTCTTTAAAAATCAGAGAAATGAGGAAGGAGTCTGTTTTACAACTCCTTCCTCATGCTTTAAGTTTCTTTAATAGGGGTTATCGTTTAGATATTATACTTACCATCATTAGAAAAAAAGGCAATTTTATTTTAGGAGCAACTACAAAGCAGGAGATTACTGACATAATGAAGCCCTCCCTTACCTATTACAACTATCATGAACTTGTACCTAAAACACCATATCATATTGAAGAAGAAGAACTTTTGCTTATGATGGAAGCAATATCATCTTGTCAACTAAATGAGTTAGCAATAAATCGTATTTTTACATTGTATAGAAAAATATTTCCAGAGGGTTTATATTATGCTACTGAGTGAATTTGAAAATAAAATAAAAAATAAATTAAATGAATTTGATTTAAAAGAGGTGTTTCCTTATAAAGAAAATGGGGTTTTTGGAGAAATAAATACATTTGAAGAAGTGGTATTTAAGGCTATTTTTTCTTATAACACTTTTGAGATTATTGAGGAAACAGCAAGGTTTTATTCAATCAATGAACAGAGAATAATTCGTGAAATAATTCGTTATCAAAAAGAAATGGGTGCTTATTATAGTCTGTTCCAAGTAGAAAGAAAAACAAATCCAGAATTAAGTCATACAGAAATTAAAAATAGGCTTAATAAGGCATATAGGAGAAATCGTGGTTTTTATTATATTGCTGGTTTGAAGGGTTACACTTCTACCACTTTACATGAAAATCCTGTTATAATCCCAGGTTTAGGTCATGGGAAAAGTGTTGGTTGTGGTAATAAACGAAAGATTAGACTTTATGGGAAAATGAGCAAAGTTTTACCAGAAACATTGAAACTTTATGATGGCTCAAATATTACTTGGTCTTATCCTATTAAAATCAATGGAGTTTGTTTAGAGTGTGAGTCCATTTATGAAGTTTATGATTTGGCTTTGAGACACAAAGAGGGTTTAACTTTAGAAAAGGAAAGAACTTTTTATAGTAGTCAAGAAAAGAAAATCATAAAGACTTTGAAAAAAATACCTTAGGGTTTTATATATACATGTTGGTAGGTAGAGAGGATAAAATTATGTTAAAAAAGAGGTATTTCATCTATGCAAGAAGTCCTGTAGTTAATGAGTATGGGTTCTGTCCTTACATAGTAACTAATGAGGAATTCCAGCAATTCACTCATAACTCCTTCGATTTAGAAAATAGTTTGTGGGTTGATCCTATCTTTTTGAGGTATTGTCGTGTGGTGGATTCTGTTATTGCTGTTAAAGATACAGAACTTATTCTGTCAGAGGAAAAGCAACAGGATGTGGAGACACCTAAAGGCAAGGTTCGTATAGGGTTCTCTGGTCGCAAGGTTTCTTTGCTTTATGCTCAGTATGAGAACACCTATCTGCGAGGGTTCAAGGTGGTATGGAAGAATCTCTGCCTTGTAAATGCTATGGATTTTGTGCCTTTGGATAAGAGTTTGGGTAATGGAAATGTAAGCATACCAAAGTGGAATAAAAGAAGGTCTATCAAAAGTATCCGATATGTGCATAATCAAGTTGAAAGTCTCTTATATCAAGTAGATAAAGAGTTTCAAACGATGGATGAAGTAGAAAGAGATATTGAAAGTCCAGCAGAAGTAGATATTTCAGAAATTATAGGGTCTATGCTCTTTTAAAAAAGGGGACATGACCCTTTTTTAAAACAGAAATTTCTACAGTTATGCTCTATATTAATTAGAAGAAAAAAAGAGGGTTTGATATAAATTAAATAAAGAAAGGAGTTGGTTATAATGAGGAAATCGTATAGTATTCTAACATTTGCCTTTATCATTTTGATGTTTTTTACTTTTACATATACTGTTTTTGGTGAGTCTCCTACTTTTAATACAGAGTCATCCAATATAATATCGGTAGGGGTTAATCCTACTGTCTTACCCGATGAAGTGTTTCATATGGTTTTTGAGTCTGCAAATCAACAGTCAAATATTGAAAATAGTGAGGGGTTAATAGGTTTAAAAAATGGTGAGCAGATAATGTTTGCAACAGTAAAAAATGGGGTTTTTTCTATAGACAAGGTTGCCTTTGATTCAATACCTGAAAAAAATGTAGTTCGAGCCTTTCACTTCTTTATTAATAACTTAGAAAATATGGAAAATGATAAGAATAGAGATGAAATTGCATCTTTTATGTCTGACTTGGAAGATGTGGATAATGATTTTTCAAGAATAATTTTTTTGAGTGTATATAGTGAAATTAAAGGTGATATGTACGGTGCTTATACTGTAATGAATCCGTTTTTATCTGCTATCAATGTGCTTTTGGGTGTTGCTGCTGTAGTCCTTATATGTTTGTTGCTATTATCTACTTTGTTTGACTTGTGCTATTTGGGTTTTTCGTACTTTACAGATGGTTGGACGAATTTTCTTGTATCTTACGATGCAAAACAAGTAGAATATGACTTTCAGAGAAGGGTTGATGGAGAATACAAAAGTAAGTATTTTGAATACTTTAAACATCGTTCGTTGACTTATATAATATTAGCAGTCTGTATCACATATTTAATTTGTGGTGGTCTTTCAGGAATAATTGCTTATGTGTTAAGTTTAGTGAATGTTTAAAGGGTTGTGAAATGATAAGTATAAAAAATATAGGTTTTGATAATTAGGGGTTTTTATTTTATCGAGACCCCTAATTATTTTTTGTAGTCGTTTCGTGTGTTTTTGGTTAAAAAGGACACATGAAATATTTTTTTGCACTAAAATGACTACAGTTGAAATCTATATTAATTAGAAGAAAGTGAAAAACGAAATGAATGTAAGTTGAAAGGTGGTAAATTGAAATGAGTTATATATTGAAAACAGGGTTCAATGAAAATGATACAGAGGTATTATATAGAGCAAAAGTAGATGGTGAATTCTATTATTTAGCAATAGATGCTGAAACGGGTTCATTTGGTCCCGTAGATAAGTCTTGGGTTATAAATAATATAGGATATATAGATAATGCAATTCTTTCAAAAGATGGAAAGTTGAAGTTTCATAAGAATAAAAGGTTTTCAGATGAAAAAATGAGTATTCAGTTAGAAAAAGTAAAAGACATCTATACTTATGTAATGGGTGATAACTATAAACTTCAATATTATAAAGCAACATCTTCTTTGGTTTTAGTTATTCCTGTAGCAGATGGTTATTTGTATAATACTTTGGGTCAGAACATCAATCCTTATAATCTGAAAAGGGTTTATAAATCGTTGTTGGATTTGTATAACAAGTTTGATATTCATTATTTTGATACAAAGGTTCAAAATGGTTGGCATTGGGGTCAGGAAGAGTTGGAAAAGACAAAGGAAATAATCAAGAAAATAAGTGTAGATTTGAAAAATGTCACCATAACTCAAAACTATAATCATGATTGTGGTTGTGTTTTATATAATAGATATGGTTTAAATGGTCTCAAGACCGTTTTTGATGTAAGAGATTATAAGTGGTCTTATGATAAATGGTATTGGCGACAGAAAGTTTAATATAAGGAGTGTTTGAAATGAGTATGACAGATAGAGATAAGGCATTTTCTTTAAGAGACTTAGATGATGTAATAGTGAAGTTCAATGAAAGAAATAAAAAGGGTGCTACAATAAAGATAGAAGTAAAGGGTTTTTATGGAGATTATTTGGAAGTAGCCGTAAGAGTTTGTGAGGGTTTTGAGACATATAAGAAGATAACTTTATCAGATATGACTACTGGAATTCAGAATGGGGTTATCTATGTGGTAAATCCAAGTTTTGTCAATAGATATTATAAGCAGAAGTGGTATACAAAAGCAATGTATGGAAATTAAAGGAGTGTTTGAAATGAAATATGTGTTAAATACAGTTTATAATGGTACTCAAAAGGTTTTAGAGAAAGGAACACAGAATGGTAAGATTGTATATGTCGCAAAGGAGATAGAAAGTGGTTCTCGTGGTATAGTAGATAGAAATTGGGTGCTTTCCAATATAAAAAATATAAAAAATGCGGGTTTAACTAAAGATGGTAAAATAATATATAAGAAAACTCAGGAAGAAAAAATTGCAAAAGAGCAGTTAGAAATCATCAAAAAGTGGTATAAAGCGGTTTTTGAAGGTTTTGATATATGTTATGTTACATCAGATAAAGAGTTAGTATTAGTAGGTTATTTGGAAGATGGAATACCTATGGTGGAACATTTGGGTCATATTAATCCTTTTGATTTAGCAGCCGTTTCTCATGCCTTATACAAAGTGTATGACAATTTTGATCCAGATTATGAAGCAAAATTGTCATGTGGTATGGAAGATTTAGATACTCCATGTCATGAGTTAAGTAATGAAGAAAGTGATGAAGATTATAGTTCATTAATCTGGAGATATGAAAGTTTAGAAAATTACAAAGATGAACTAAATGATTTGTCGTTTGGACTTATGGAAAAAGCAAGTAAATTGGGTTATAAAAAAGAGTATCTTCCTTGTGTTTGTTCTATATATAATATTAGTTGGTTGAGTGATGTTATCCAAATAAAAAAGTGACTCAAAAGCATAATGGGTCTATAGATTTTATTAAAGGCGGGAGAATACCCGCCTTTTCTCTTGTCAAAAAATCAGTTACCTACTATACTGAGTATGGGTGATCGTATGTCAGACTTACCTTTTAAGAGTATGGATGAAGTAAAATCCTTTGCTGCTGAAATGAAATCTCAGTTGGATGCAGAGGGTTATAGAGCCTTGCTTTTTCTCTTGGGTCTATTAGATAATCAAGGTGTTTCAAGGGTCGTAGAGTTAGATGGTAAATCCATAGAAATAGATTGTTATATTGCTCCTATTGTAGAGGAGTTAAATCTTAGAGGTTTTAAAACTTTGTCTTGTTGTTCAGGTTTAGATGAAGAGCATGAAAATGTAGATTATAAGTCGGATGTGGGTTATATTTCTTTTGTGTTTGATGTTAAACTCTATGATTATTTGCAGAATAAGTTGGGTAATTCGTATGTGGTAAAACAGTCTGAAGCATACCTTACACCCTCAATATATGTAGAAGTATCGGGTATAAATGACACTGAGAAGAAAGAGAAATGGGTAAAACTTTGGGAAACATTGAGATTATTTGATAGTGTCTAAAATCAAAATTGCTTTGTTTTTCTTTTAATATATACTCCCAATGATTTCTTTGTATAATAAAAAGATGAATGGGGTTTTTGTATGATAGAATTATTAACAGTCAATCATTTTGATAAGGTATTAGACCTTTTTGATATAACGAGTAAAGAAATAAAGATAATAAGCCCTTTTTTATCTCAATCTATGGCAGACAAACTGTGCCAAATTGTAAAAGATAAGGGTTTAACTTGTACTTTTATAACTCGTTTCTATTTAGAAGATTTCATAGCAAAGGCAAATAGTTTAGATGCTTTGGAGCAAATGATAGACAATGGTATATTGGTCTATGCAGTTAGAAAGTTACATACAAAACTCTACCTTTTTGATAATAAGTACGGCATCATGGGTTCTGCTAATTTTACTAATGGGGGTTTTAAGAGTAATGTAGAACTTTCGATTTTAATAGAGGAAGAAAATGCTTTGTTGAGTGAATTACACTCGTATTTTGATGAAATAATGGATGTTGTGAAAGGATCACCAGAGGGTTTAATAACAAAGTCCGTTATAGAAACATCTCGTGAACAGTATAAGAAGTTATATACATCAAAGAAACATGCGGGTAGTGGTACAGTTACGAGTTTGAAAATCTATGGTGCAAGTTTAAATAAAAAGGATAATTTAGATGATACAGATACTCTTTTGGAAGAATTGAAATTCTGTAGAGCAGAGAAAAAAGATTGTGTAAGTGAATGTTTTGAGAGTGTATCAAAATCAGAACAGAAAACTTATCCGTATACCATTTGGCTAAAGTTTGATGGTGAAGGAAATGATCGTTTAAATGCTAATGAGGGTTTTCCAATGACTGATGTAATAATCAATGGGAAAACTTGCTACTTGTCTAACTATCCTTTCAAAGTGGGTTCCATCAAAGATGATGATGTGATTTATATGGCAGCATTAACAACAGATACACATGGTAAAAATCAGCCGGTAATCGTTGGTCGTGGTAAGTTAGAGGGTTTTAAAGAAGAAAATAGTGTAACTGATGATATGCTTACTAAATATGAATGGATGAGTCGTTATCCTTGGTATTGCATCATTAGTGAGAGTGAAGTCCTTGATACTACAGTCAAGAATGGTATTCCTATGGATGAAATATGGGATGCTTTGGGTTCAGATACCTACATATCTTCTTTTGGTAGAAATGAAGATATAGCAGCAGTAGGTAGAAAACACTATCAGAAGGCTCATATCAGACTTTCGGGTAATGCAAAGGACTTAATAGATAAAAAGTTTGATGCTCTTAAAAAGAAGTATGGGGTCATAATCTATAACTCACAAAAGTAGATTATACTTTTGGAAAGACAAAATAAAAGGAAGGTTGAGTCAAATCAGCCTTCCTTTTTTCTTTAAAAAATAAAATCGACTTCGGTATATTGAGTAAAAAGTACTCTGAAAATAGATGGGTATATAACGAATGAAATCTTAAAAAGTCGTATAAATACTGATTTTCCAGAGCCATGATAATGTAGCACATCGTAAAAAGGTTGTGGCCTCCCGCGGCGGCGATCTCCAGGGCCCGCTTGCCGTTTTCCTGGCCCTTCACGTCGGCGAAGTCCAGTTCCGCCTCCAGGTCGGCCCCCGGTGTCCAGGGGTCGGCGGGGAGGATGGGGGTCTCCCCCCGCAGGTGGGCCACCAACTGGGAGACGCTCTCCACCGGGTAGACATTCACAGCGCCGGCCAGGGTAGCCTCAGCGGCGGAGGAGGCGGGGACGTACAGATCCTTGATACCCGCCCGAACGGCGGCCAGGGCCATGGGCAGCATACCGGGGATGGGCCGCAGCTGACCGGACAGGGACAGCTCTCCCACAAAGGCGCAGGGGCGGGCCGGCAGGCGGAGCTGCTCTCCCGCCGCCAGGATACCTACCAGGATGGGCAGGTCATATACCGTGCCTCCCTTTTTACGGTCCGCCGGGGCCAGATTGACGGTAATGCGGGAAACCGGGAAGGAGAAGCCGCAGTTTTTGATGGCGGCGCGTACCCGGTCCCGGGCCTCTTTCACCGCCGCGTCGGGCAGGCCTACGATCTCAAAGGCGGGCAGCCCGCCGGACAGGTCGCACTCCGCCCGCACCTCATAGCCTGAGATGCCGGTGAGCCCCAGGGAACGCACTTCACACAGCATGGCCTGTCGCCTTCTTTCCGCCCCGGGCCGCGGCTCCGGGGGCTGTAATCTTATACCATATTAAATTATAGCACATAAGGGCGTCTGCTGCCAGAGCGGAGGGACAGGTACGGGTTGTCTGACAGTCTGCAAAACAGGGGAGAGGGGCTTCCAAAGACGGCAATTTTCCAGAATATGAAGTCTAGTACGGGCGGTTCAGCAGAAAAAAGGGAGTTCTGAATTTTTTTCGAGTAAAAGCGGTAAAACCGGGTGTATTCCTAGGAATTTGAGAATTTGAAGAAAATTTTCATAGATAAGTAAGATTTGATTTACAAACGGTTTGGATGGTGTTACAATGAAGGCGCTCCGGGAAAGTTTCTTTCCGGTAAGCGGGGAAAAAGCCAGGGTAATGGGAATCCGGCCCGGTCTTTGGGAGAGGCGGGGACCGATTCCCATTGCCCTGGAACAACGAACAAGGAGGAATCGTTTCAATGGCTAGAAAGCTGAAATCCATGGACGGTAACACCGCAGCCGCCCACGTGTCTTACGCCTTCACCGAAGTGGCGGGTATCTACCCCATCACTCCGTCCAGCCCCATGGCCGACAACGTGGACCAGTGGGCCGCTCAGGGCCGGAAGAACATTTTCGGTACTACCGTCAATGTGGTGGAGATGCAGTCTGAGGCTGGCGCCGCCGGTACCGTTCACGGCTCCCTGGCCGCCGGTGCCCTGACCACTACTTACACCGCTTCTCAGGGCCTGCTGCTTATGATCCCCAATATGTACAAGCTGGCCGGTGAGCTGATGCCCTGCGTGTTCCACGTGTCCGCCCGTACCGTGGCCACCCACGCGCTGAACATCTTCGGCGATCACTCCGACGTTATGGCCTGCCGCCAGACCGGCTTTGCCATGCTGTGTGAGTCCAATCCCCAGGAGGTTATGGACCTGGGCGCCGTTGCCCACCTGGCCGCCATCAAGGGCCGCGTTCCCTTCCTGAACTTCTTCGACGGCTTCCGTACCTCCCACGAGATCCAGAAGATCGCTATCTGGGACTACGATGACCTGAAGGACATGGTGGACATGGACGCTGTGGAAGCTTTCCGCAAGCGCGCCCTGAACCCCGAGCATCCTGTGATGCGCGGTTCTCACGAGAACGGCGACATCTTCTTCCAGCACCGCGAGGCTGCCAACAAGTACTACGACGCTATCCCCGGCATCGTCGAGGAGTACATGGGCAAGGTCAACGCTAAGCTGGGCACCAACTATCAGCTGTTCAACTACTATGGCGCTCCCGACGCTGACCGCGTCATCATCGCCATGGGTTCCATCTGCGACGTGGCTGAGGAAGTCATCGACTACCTGAACGCTCACGGCGAGAAGGTCGGCCTGGTGAAGGTCCGCCTGTATCGTCCTTTCCGCGCCGACAAGCTGCTGGAGGCCATTCCTGCCACCGCCACCAAGATCGCTGTGCTGGACCGCACCAAGGAGCCCGGCGCTCAGGGCGATCCTCTGTACCTGGATGTGGTTACCGCCTTCGCCAACGCCGGCCGTCAGGCTACCATCATCGGCGGCCGCTACGGCCTGGGCTCCAAGGACACCCCGCCCAGCAACGTGTTTGCCGTGTATGAGGAGCTGACCAAGGATCAGCCCAAGCGTCAGTTCACCGTGGGTATCGTGGACGACGTCACCTTCACCTCTCTGGAGGAGAAGCCCGCTCCCAACACCGCTGCTCCCGGCACCATCGAGTGCAAGTTCTGGGGTCTGGGCGGCGACGGCACCGTGGGCGCCAACAAGAACTCCATCAAGATCATCGGCGACCACACCGACAAGTACGTCCAGGCTTACTTCCAGTATGACTCCAAGAAGACCGGCGGCGTGACCATCAGCCACCTGCGCTTCGGCGATCAGCCCATCCGCGCTCCCTACTACATCAACAAGGCCGACTTCGTGGCCTGCCACGTGCCCGCTTACATCGTCAAGGGCTTCCCCATGGTCCGCGACGTGAAGGACGGCGGCGTGTTCCTGATCAACTGCCAGTGGAGCGATGAGGAGCTGGATCACCATATGCCCGCCGTGGCCAAGCGCTACATCGCCGAGCACAACATCCAGGTCTACACCATCAACGCCATCGACCTGGCCATCGAGATCGGCATGGGCAAGCGTACCAACACCATCCTGCAGTCCGCTTTCTTCAAGCTGGCTAAGGTGATGCCCGAGGCCGAGGCCATCCAGTACATGAAGGACGCTGCTACCCACTCCTACCTGAAGAAGGGCCAGGACGTGGTTGACATGAACCACAAGGCCATCGACGCCGGCGCCACCGCCTTCCACAAGTTCGAGGTTCCCGCTTCCTGGGCTACCGCCGAGGACAAGCCTGTTGCCGAGCACCTGGAGGGCAAGGCCGAGACCGTGAAGATGGTCAAGGAGATCATGGAGCCCGTGGGCCGCATGGACGGCGACAGCCTGCCTGTTTCCGCCTTTGTCAACGGCCACGAGGACGGCACCTTCCAGCAGGGCGCTGCCGCTTACGAGAAGCGCGGCGTGGCCGTGTCCGTGCCCGAGTGGGATGCCTCCAAGTGTATCCAGTGTAACCAGTGCTCCTATGTCTGCCCCCACGCCACCATCCGTCCCTTCGCCCTCACCGAGGAGGAGGCCAAGAACGCCCCCGCTCAGGCGAAGATCGTGGACATCAAGGCCGGCAAGGGCAAGGGCGTGTACAAGTTCGCTCTGGCTGTCAGCCCCCTGGACTGCATGGGCTGCACCGTCTGCGTGAGCACCTGCCCCGTGAAGGCTCTGACCATGAAGCCCCAGGAGTCCCAGGCTGCCGAGCAGGAAGTCTTCGACTACATGGTGGCCAAGGTTGCCCCCAAGGCCGACGTGGAGGATATCGCCACTGTCAAGGGCAGCCAGTTCAAGCAGCCTCTGCTTGAGTTCTCCGGCTCCTGCGCCGGCTGTGCTGAGACCGCCTATGCCCGCCTGATCACCCAGGTGTGCGGCGACCGGATGTATGTCTCCAACGCCACCGGCTGTTCCTCCATCTGGGGCGGCCCCGCTGCTACCTCTCCCTACACCGTCAACAAGGAAGGCAAGGGTCCCACCTGGGCCAACTCCCTGTTCGAGGATAACGCCGAGCACGGCCTGGGCCTGTACCTGGGTCAGAAGGCCATCCGCGACCGTCTGGCCGACCAGACCCGCAAGCTGATCGCCATCGACTATGTGGACGAGACCATCGCCGCCGCCGCTCAGAAGTGGCTGGACACCATGGAGGACGGCATTGCCAACGGCGAGGCCGCTAAGGCTTACATCGCCGCCATGGAGGCCGTTATCGGCCAGCGCGAGGGCTGCACCTGCGAGGCCTGCACCCTGGTCCGTGAGATCCTGAAGGAGAAGGAGTACCTGAACAAGAAGTCCGTCTGGATCTTCGGCGGCGACGGCTGGGCCTACGACATCGGCTACGGCGGCCTGGATCACGTCATCGCTTCCGGTGAGGACGTCAACATCTTCGTGTTCGACACCGAGGTGTACTCCAACACCGGCGGACAGGCTTCCAAGTCCTCCAACATCGGCCAGGTGGCTCAGTTCGCCGCTGCCGGTAAGACCCAGCCCAAGAAGAGCCTGGCTGAGATCGCCATGCAGTACGGCTACGTCTATGTGGCCCAGATCGCCATGGGCGCCAATCCCAACCAGACCCTGAAGGCCATCACCGAGGCCGAGGCCTATCATGGTCCTTCCCTGGTCATCGGCTACGCTCCCTGTGAGATGCACAGCATCAAGGGCGGCATGGCCAACTGCCAGCAGGAGATGAAGAAGGCTGTGGACTGCGGCTACTGGAACCTGTTCCGGTACAACCCCGCTCTCAAGGCCGAGGGCAAGAACCCCTTCACCCTGGACTCCAAGGCCCCCGCTGGCGGCTATCAGGAGTTCCTGATGAACGAGGCTCGTTACTCCTCCCTGACCCGTGCCTTCCCCGAGCGCGCCAAGGAGCTCTTCGCTCAGAACGAAGAGGCCGCCAAGGAGCGTTGGGAGCACCTGACCCGTCTGGTGGAGCTGTACAAGTAATTGATCACCAAAAAGACCCCCGGGCAATGGCCGGGGGTCATAAGAAAGTAATATTACTTTTTGCAGGAACGGCATGGCTTTGGTCATGCCGTTTCCTGTTTCATCAGTTCGTCCACAGGGATAAAACCCACAAGGTCATAAGAGATGCGGATGCCCTGTCTGCGCTTCCCGCTGCTCTTGTCAGGTGCTTCGATGTAGATGCCCTTGACAAGCTCCCGCAAGGCGTAGGGGGTCATTTCCTGCAAATCCTCGTATTTGTGTACCCGCTGGATGAACTGCTCCAAATTTTCAATCTGTCGTTCCTGTACTTCGATTTCCTGCTGCAAGGTCTGGATTTCCGCTTTAAGCTGCATCTGCTCGTCCTCATAGGTCTTGCTCATCAGCGCAAACCGTTCATCAGAGAGCTTTCCGGCCACATTATCCTCATAGATACGGATGAACAGCCGGTCAAGTTCCCCAAGACGGCGTTCTGCCTGCGCCAGACGCTTCTTGTATCCCCGGACAGCTTCTTCGCTGGACAACCGGAGTCTATGCTCCATCACTGCCCGGAAATGCGCTTCATGCCGGGTTACATAGGAGATAACCGTTTTCATGTGCATCCAGACCAATTCTTCCAGTACAACCGCCCGGATGAAATGGGCTGAACAGGTTCCCGTGTTGCTGCGGTAGCTGGCGCATACAAAATGGTCTTGCCGCTTCTCAAAGTAGTTGGTGGTGCAGTAGCGCATCTTTGCCCCGCAGTCAGCACAGTAAACCATGCCGGAGAACAGGCTACTCTTTCCGGTTTTTGTCCTTCGGTGGCGCTGCTTGCGGATCTCCTGCACCTTGTCAAAGACTTCCTGCTCAATGATAGCCGGATGGGTGTTGTAGAATACCGCCTGCTTCTCAATGGGCGTTTCCCGCTGCTTCTTGTCCCAGATGGAGTTGGTGTAGGTCTTGAAATTAACCGTACAGCCGGTGTATTCCCGCCGTTCCAGAATATGAACAACGGTATTGGGGTTCCAGTGGTACGGATCAGCGGTTTCAGGACTTGGGGTGTTAATGCCCTCTCTCCGCTTATAGGCGGTAGGGTTGAGCACCTGTTCCGCCTGCAAGAGTTTGGCAATCTGCATCGGCCCCCGGCCTTCCATACACAGCTTAAAGATACGCTTGACCACAAGAGCGGCTGCCTCATCCACGACCCACTTTGTCCGATCCTCCGGGTCTTTGCGGTAACCAAAGGGGATATTGGTTGTCAGCGGGATTCCCTGCTCGCCCTTGGCCTTCTGTACCGCACGGATTTTGCGGCTGGTATCCTTGGCAAAAAACTCATTGAACCAGTTTTTGATTCCCGCAACATCGTTGTCGGTGCTGTTGGGGTCAATGGTGTCAAAGTGGTCGTTGATGGCGATATAGCGCACACCATATTTCGGAAAAGTGAAGTTGATATACAAGCCCGTCAGCGAGGAATTTCGCCCCAGACGGGACAGGTCTTTCGACAGCACAACAGCCACTTTCCCCGCTTCAATTTCTGACAGCATCTGCTGAAATCCGGGGCGGTCATAGTTTGTGCCGCTGTATCCGTCATCCACAAAAAATGTTGGATTCGGGAAGCGGTGCTCTTTTGCGTATCGGAGCAGGATGTCCTTTTGGTTGGTGATGGAATTACTGTCGCCCTCGTTGGCATCCTCTTGGGAGAGGCGGCAATAGAGTGCGGTGATTTTATCAGTTGCCCGTAACATTTCTGTATCCTCCTTCAAAGGGGCAACTGTCAGTACAGGATTGGTTGCTTCTATTGTACCAAGATTCCCGGTATTTGTCATTCATCATCCTCCGTATTTTCTGTAAACTTTTCAGTCAGAATACGCTCCATCTTTCTATCCAGCGTTTCTGTCCCGTCATAGCTGCCCGTGATGGTGTAAATGGTGCCGCCGATCTCACGCTGTAAAGTGAACTCCGGCAGCCAGAAAGCAGATGGATTTTTCACACGGATATGTCCAGTCTCGTCAAACCAGAAATTGTGTGTGGGGCGGTCGGGCGGCAGCGATTCGGGCTTGAAATAGGGATCAGGATTGGAGAAAAAATATTCCGTTGGTTCGCCATGGGCAGAATCTTCCCATTGACTGATTTCTTCCCAAAGTTCCAAATCATCTGCATCAAAACCCGAAAGCAATTCATCGAGCAACTGTGGGTCAAGGGCATATTTTTCTTCCAGTTGTTTGATGACATCATCCACATCAATGCGGATGGAATCGCCGCTGAGTTGTGCGGCTGCAAATTCCGCATCACTCATATTTGCCCACCGCTGCAATTCAGCCCGTGAAGTATCATCAAGCGATATGAGTGAACTTACAGGCTCACCATTGGGCAGCGTATCTCCGAGAAGTATTTTTGCGAGTTTCCTTATGAGGTTACGATCCTCTTTCCAGTTGAGTTCCATCTTTGAAATCCTCCTTAATGGTCGAGCTGCTGCTGTTTCCTGCGGCTCTGCTCGTGATTTTCCTGCGCACGAACAACTTGTTCTACCTTGTATTTGATCTGCCAAAGCTTTTTCACCTCCGCATAGATGGGTGAAAGTTCTGCCTGCCCCGTCTTATATTCCTGTTCCAGACGGTCATGCTCTTTGCGCCATGCAATGACCGGCAATTTTCCGTCCTTAAAATGCGGTTTTAATTTGCGCTCTGCCATGTGATACAGGCGGAGTGCATTTTCATTTTCAGACATGAATTGCTCACGCCTACCTTTCCACTTGATGGCTGCCAGCTTGTCAGCAACAGGCTTTCCGTCGGTGTAAAACTGCACCATGCGAAGGAGTTCCTCCAACTCCTTCATGCGGTCAGATTTGCCACGCAGGGTGCTTTTCAAAATGTCAATGCGGTCACTCAGCGCAGATACACGCTCCTGCAACTGTTTCGGCGTTGTCAAATGGTTCTGCATGAGATAATTACAAATCTCATTGAACTCTTTGAGATTTCCGATTTTCGCTTTCCGGCTCCATGCGCCTGTGCTGCGGTTGGTGTAATACTCGCTGAGCAGCTGCGCCAGATTGGGGACTTGCGGTTTGCTCAATTCCCCATGCGCTTCTTTCAGCCAGTCAAGTAGCGCCGTAATTTTCTTTTTCAGCTTGCCGATCAAAGCATTGGTCGCCTTCACCCAGCGGTTGAAATCGCCCTTATCAGTACGGATACCTCTTGCCTCCATCTGGCGGATCGCCGGCCCCTCATGAACAGTAGGAAGCTGCTCCACACCCTGACGCTCGTAGCTGCGGTGGTCGATGCGGCATTCCAGACCTTTCCCGGCAAATCGAGCATTGCACATTGCCGCCCACTGTTCCCGCCAATGTTCCAGCGTTTCCGGTTTGCCCCAGTCCGTAGTGGGGACAGCGTTGAACACATAGTTTCCTGCTTCATCCCGTATGCGCTCCCCGTTTTCATCCAAGAGATATTCCCGCCGCTGCTTGTTGCCCCATTTTCCATCGGGCAGCAGGGGACGGATGGGACACATGACATGAAAATGCGGGTTGGCAATGCCGCCGTCCTCCTTGTCGGGGGCGTGAACGGAGAAATCCACCACCATGCCCCGGCTCACAAACTGCTCCAATAAAAATTGCCTTGCAAGGCCGATGTTCTCCTGCATGGAAAACTCGTTCTGCAAGGCAATGTCAAAACTGTATGCAAGCTGGGCTTTCTTGCCCCGTTCTGCCTTTTCCACCTCGTTCCACAGAGTTTGCCTGTCTGCGAAGGAAGGAGGAGCGTGGGGCGGCAGCAGGATTTCAGAACAGAGGACACCGCCTTTCTGGGTGTAGTCACTGTCCTCTCCGTAATACTCGCTGTGCAGCTTTTCACCGGATCGGTAAGCAGCGGACGCAACAGCGGATTGCCCTGCGCTGCGTTTGATCTGTGTAACATGGAAGTGAAATAGTGCGATACTTATCCCTTTCCTTTCTGGCTTGCCTGATTGTGTGCATTGACTGCCTCCATCAACAAAGCCCTGACTTCCGGCAAGGTAAAAACCTTTTCCGTGAAAGCATAAAACTCCGTTTCGCTCAAAGCCTTTACCAGCGGTGCGATGCTCTCCACGGCGGCCCCTCTGGTAATGAGGCGGTGCGCCCGTTTCTTCCGGTCTCCCTTCTCATAATAGGATTTCCGGTTTTGCAGCCGCTGGAGCCTACTGCGCTCCTGCGCCAGCCTCTTTTCTGCGTCTGCGATCTCCTGTTTCAGTTTTTCGGTTGTTGGCATCGTAGATTCCTCCTTTATTTGCAGATAAAAAATACCGCCTGTCTTTCGGACAAGCGGTAAAATTTGCGTGTTGAGTTTTAGGCTTTGGATGGGAAACTGTCTGTGCAAACAGATTGATTCCCATCCAAAGCGGGCAGGGATAGCCGCATAAGCGGCGCAAGGGGTACAGCCCCTTGTACGGAACGAAGTGACGCAAAACAGCCCGGACTTCCATCGTCCGGGCTGTTTGCCTCGCAGAGCGCACGCATACAGGGTTTACCCTGTATAGAAGTGCGCCCTTGTTACCAAGGGATATTTGTCAACTCAGGTTATCAATAGCATACTGCGCTTCTTCCGCAGTGAATTTTTCTCCATACTCAGAAACCAGCTGATCATAGATTGCACTGGGAGACATACTCATCATTTCCTGATAGCTTTCCGCCTTTGCAAGTGCATTTGCTTTCCAATCGGCTTCTACATTATCCACGGCGTATTGAGCTTCTTCTGGCGTAAATTTCTCACCATATTCAGAAATCAACTGGTCATAGATTCCAGCTTTCGACATTTGCATGGTCTTTGCGTAATCCTCGGCCTTGGCCAAAGCATTTGCATTCCAGTCAGCAACCAGATTGTCGATGGCATACTGTGCGGCTTCCTCTGAGAACTGTTCACCATATTCAGACACGAGTTGGTCGTAGATTGCGGCCTTTGACATATGCATTATGTCACTATAAGATTCCGCTTTTTTCAGAGCGGATTTGTACTCTTTGGGGATGGAGTCAGTTTCAGAAGGTTCGTTCGAGGAAGCATCCTCCGTCTCGCCAGAAGAAACATCACCAGAAGTTGCATCATTGTCGATTCCAGAAGAAACCGAAGAAGAAGGCTGATTATCAGAAGGATCAGACTCAGTACCGCCGCTTGAGGCTGCGCCAATCACAATCAGGGCAATAATCAGCCAGAACCACCATTTCTTATAGATGGGCTTTTTGTTTTTGGCCCCGCATGACGGACATACAGTCGCTTTCTCTGGAAGTGGGTTGTTGCAATTTTTACACACTCGAATTTTAGGTTGTTTCGCCATTTCTCTCTCCTCTTTCTCAACGGTTATGACCGCTTTTCTAAAATTGCTTTCTTTTGTGCATCAAACTCGTCCTGTGTCAGTATGCCCTCGTCCAGTAGTTCCTTCAATTCCCGCAGTTGTTCGACCATGCTCTTGGAAGCGGCAGGATTAACAGTTGCCTGAATTCCTTGTGCCATTGTATTGCCCAAAGCCATACCAGCACCCAGTCCAGCTAATCCGCCTCTCTGCTTGGAGGCATCCCGCATAGCTCTGGCGGTCTGATACTGCATAAAGGTTGTCATATCCTGTTTTGCCATGCCAATCCCGGATTGCTCGTCAATCAGTTTTTCAACCTCGTCGGGCAGGGAGATATTTTCAATGAGAATATCACTGAACTGCACACCCATTGCAGCAGCTTGTGCATTTAGTCTCTGTTGAAGCTCACCAGATAGTTTTCGATATTCTGTGGCCAGATCAAGCACGGACATCTCGCTTTCCGCTACTACGGTTGAGAAAGCTTCTGTGACCATGGAAGAAAGGTATTCGACAATATCATAGGTCATCACAATTCCCTTTGTCCCAAAGATCTCCCTCATAAAAGCTGGAACATCGGTGATGCGAAAAGCAAATTTTCCAAAGGAACGGATACGAACCATATTAAAGTCCTTATCACGCTTCATAATCGGATTCTTGGTCGCCCATTTATTGTCGATGAATTGTCTGGTGCTCACAAAGTACACATCGGCAATTACCGGAGAAACGAATAAATAAGGGAATGCCTTGAGGCTGGACAGCACCGGAAAGTTATCCGTTGTCAGTGAATAGGTTCCGGGCGGCAGAATATCGGCAAGCTTTCCGCCCTTCAAAAAAACAGCGTTCTGACTTTCCCGCACGATTACCTTGGAACCCTGTTTCAATTCATTATTTCCACTTTCACGCTGGTATTTGGAAACAATCAGCTTGTTACTCTGATCTACATACTCGATTACATCAAGAAACTGGTCCTTTACTGCATCCAACAGTCCCATACAACCACCGCCTTCTTACTGACGCAGCGGCAAATCAAATTGATCTTTGAAGGAGCCAACCGCAATCAAGATGATGTCAATGATCCAGCCAATTCCAAACAAACCGACCGTAAACAGGTAGAGGAGGCCAGTACCGATCTTACCCACATAAAACCTGTGTACGCCAAGCACGCCCAAGAAGATGCAAAGTAACAGTGCGACCATCTTATTTTTCTTGCTGACTCCCGGCACTACCCCCGGATTGGGGATGGTTTGATTGTTGATAATAACCTGCGATTGAACAAAGGGCTGCCCCGGCTGAGGCGGTACAGTTGCAGAATTGGGGATGGTTTCTTCTTTGTATCCGCAATATCCGCAGCTGTTGTTTTCCATCGGTGCTCCACACACCGGACATTTTGCTGCCATAATTGATTCCTCTCCCTGTCTTAAAATTGATAAAAGCTCTCGCTGGGATTACAAATGCAAAATCGTGTACCTTTCTGTAAAGAAAACATAACCAGTTTTTACTTCGCTGTTTTGTGTGGCTTTTCGTCAAATTGATGTGGAAAATTTTGTTGCTGCATGATATAATAAATTTGTTAAGCTTTTGCACCTTTTACAGAAAGGTACACATTCCTGTAAAAACACCCCCTTTACAACAACTTGGCTTTTTCGTAAATCTCTGCCCGGTAGCGGAAGGTGGCAAGGGGCATCCCACATTCCTTTGCTGCTGCCGTCCCGGTGATTTCTCCCATTTTCCAACGCTGGTAAACGGAATGGAAATTCTTGGGCAGCGGTTTGGGTGGCCGCCCAAACCGAATGCCCTTGGCTTTTGCCGCTGCGATTCCCTCAGCCTGCCGCTGACGGATGTTGGTGCGCTCGTTCTCTGCCACAAAAGACAGTACTTGCAGCACAATGTCACTGAGGAAAGTTCCCAGTAAATCCTTACCTCTCCGTGTATCCAGAAGCGGCATATCCAGAACCACAATGTCAATGCCTTTTTCCTTTGTGAGAAAGCGCCATTGCTCCAATATTTCTGCGTAATTGCGTCCCAGACGATCGATGCTCTTGATATAGAGCAGATCGTCTTTTTTCATTCTTCGCAGCAGTTTCTTATACTGCGGACGCTCGAAATCCTTGCCGGACTGTTTGTCGATATAAACATTTTTCTCAGGTACGCCCACTTCTCGGAGGGCAATGACTTGGCGATCTTCATTCTGCTCTCTGGTGGAAACACGGATGTACCCATAAATTTTCTGCTCGATCTTATTTCCTCCGTTTCTGCCACACAATGTCATACCCCAGCACATCCGCCAACTCCACCGCCTCGCCATAGCGTAAAGAACCACGCTTTAATTTCCCGGACAGGTTGGGGACGCTGCTGCTCCATCCATATTCGTCAGCCAAAATCTCCACTACCTCGCTCATGGTCATGCCAGCCCTGACAATGTAGGCTTTGATCTCATTCCTGTAATTCTCGTGGTTGCTCATAGAAAAGTCCTCCTGTTTTGTTGGCTCTGCGGCGAACAGAATCTATTCCGTGATAAATTCCATTTACTGCAAAGCATTGTTTTGGTAAAACTCGATTTCAAACTGGAATTTTTGCTTGTGATGCCCTGTTCACAGCACCCGCTTTCCCGTTTTGCTGGTTTGTGCAAAATCAAGTAAAACAGCGAATATCCACACAGAACGCTGTACTGTGTACGCTGTGCGGTGCAACGCTCTTTGGTATGGGCGGCAATACAAAAATTGCCGTTTGTTCGCTGATTTCACATGGATTGATTTTTGCCTGTGTTTTTAAGCGCCGTTTTTCCCGAATGCCGTTCCTGCCCGGGAATCTCACCCCGGCGTATCCCCAGCCTTGGCACGCTCGCAGCTTCGGGACAAATTGTCCCGAGGCTGATTCTGGCGCTGCTTCGCCAACCGGCATATCCCATTCGGACGGTCATGTACTTTTCAAGCTGCGAAGTCTTGCGACAAGTACATTTTAGCGAAAAAACATGACCATTCCCGTATATCCAAAAGGATGGAAAATGCCCTGAAAAAGCAGGAATTTCCACGCTTATGGACGAGCTGTGTTATAATAAAAGAAATGGAGCAGCGGGGAGGCTTGGCATGAATACGACCTTAACGATTCAGGAAAAATTGAAGGATTTGCGGGTGGAGCACGGACTTACCTTAGAACAGCTGGCCGACCAGACCGGGCTTTCCAAATCTGCACTCGGCAAATACGAGAATGACGATTATAAAGACATCAGCCCTTTTGCCATCGTCACGCTGGCAAAGTTTTATCATGTGACTACGGACTATCTGTTAGGTGTGTCAGAACAAAAAAATCACTCAGACACAGAGTTGAGTGCTCTGCACCTGAGTGATGATGCGATTGATGTTCTGAAAGCCGGGAAATTCAACCACCGGCTGCTGTCGGAAATTATCAGTCACCATGATTTTCAGAAAATGATGCTGGATGCGGAGATTTATGTGGATCGGATCGCAGATATGCGGATCAACGATATGAACGCCGTACTGCAAGCCGTCCGCCAAATGGTACTGATGCAGCAGGGAGAAACGGAAAATGATCTGTACCTGCGGACGCTGGAACTTGCACAAATACAAGAGGACGAGTATTTTGGCCATGTTATTTCTGACGATTTGAAACTGATCCTTCGGGATATTCGGGAAGCCCATCAAAATGATGCAACCACTGCGGACAGCCATTCCCCGGCGCTGGATATGCAAAAGAGTTTGCAGGAAGCCACGAACTACAAAGGCAGCAATGCGGAAAAGCAGGCCCGCATTTTCCTCGCAACCTTTGGTATTGACTATGATGCGATCACGATGGAGCAATTTATCAATATCATCGAGGTCTTGAAACTGTCCAAACATCTGAAATCCTCTATTAACCAGCGGGGGAAAACCAACATGACCCACGGAAAAGGAAAAAGAAAGCGCAAATAGGCAAAAAAATATGCTGGACACGGTTAAAATCAACCATGTCCAGCATATTTCATTTACCCAATCCCGTCTGACAGATGCCGTAAGTGTAATTTTGAGTGAATTACTTTCTTACGAGCACCCGTCTAACAGCCCGGGGGTCTTTTTATTCTGCCCTGTGAAGCAAAAAACTGGAACAATCCACTTATATGTATCATGCTTTAGTAAAATTATGGATTTGCAGCTGGGATATACCAAAAAGGACTGTAAAAATGAGCGTAGATGTGTTATATTTTTAGCGTCAGCAAATTTTGCCTCTGCATTGAGCACGCAGATCTCTGAAGTGGCAGGGGCTTTGTCATTCGGATCATATGTGAAAGGGAGAATTAGAATGGCACGGGAAAAATCGGACTCCGCGAACGTAAAAAAGGCTGCGGCTGAAAAGAAGCCTGTGGAAAAGGAGATTCCCGCCGCAGTAAGCCCCGCCTCCACTGCGAAGGAGGCTGCGCCTGCCCCGGAAAAGACAGCCGCCGCAAAGAAAAAGACGGCTCCTGCCGCGAAAGAGGCTGAGCCCGCCCCAAAGGCGGCCCCTGCCACGAAGGAAACTGAGTCTGCCAAGAAGACGGCTCCCGCGGCAAAGGAAGCTGAGCCTGCCAAGAAGGCGGCTCCCGCGGCAAAGGAAGCTGAGCCTGCCCAAAAGGCAGCCCCCACTACGAAAAAAGCGGAGCCTGCTAAAAAGACGGCCTCCGCCGCGAAAAAGTCCACGCCCGCCAAAAAGACGGCGTCCACGAAAAAGAAGGCCGCCTCTGCCGACAAACGGAAGGCAAAGGCCCCTGTGGTCGAGCCGGAAAGCACCCCCGCGGTGGCCGAGACTGCCCCGGTGATGGAAGAGCCCAACCTGCCCCGCCGGAGCGTGGCCTTCATCGGCTCGGAGTGCCATCCCTTTGTAAAGACAGGCGGTCTGGGAGATGTAATGTATGCCCTGCCCCGGGAGCTGGCCCGGCTGAACTGTGACGTCCGGGTGATCCTGCCCCGCTATGCCTGCATTCCCCAGGAGTATCAGAACAAGATGATCTACCGGGGCGAATTCTACATGGACCTGGGCAACACCGGCCGCAGCTACTATGTGGGGATCATGGAGTACATCTGGGACGGCGTGGTGTACGACTTTATTGACAACGAGGAGTTCTTCTCCTGGGGCAATCCCTACACCAATCTGGTGGACGATATCCCCAAGTATTGCTTTTTCAGCAAGGCCGCCCTGGCTGCCCTGAACTACATGAACTGGATTCCCGACGTGGTCCACTGCCACGACTGGCAGGCGGCTCTGGTGCCGGTGTATCTGCGTACCCTGTTCAAGGACTCCCCGGTGGGCCGGGCCAGATCGGTGATCACCATCCATAACCTCCGCTTCCAGGGCGTGTACAATATCCCCACCATCAAGTACTGGTCCGGCCTGCCTGACGAGGCCTTCGGCATGGGCGCGTTGAAGCAGGACTGGGTGGAGGCCAATATGCTCAAAGGCGGCCTGGCCTACGCCGACCGGATCACCACCGTCAGCGGTACCTACGCCTGGGAGATCCAGACCAGTGAGTACGGCGAGCGGCTGGAGGATCACCTGCGCTATCACAGCCACAAGCTCCGGGGCATCGTCAACGGCATTGACTACGGTATGTGGAACCCGGAGACCGACCCCGCCCTGGCGGAAAACTACGGTCTGGGCAACGTGCTTGACCACAAGATGGCTAATAAGCTGGCCCTCCAGAAGGAACTGGGTCTGGAGCAGGACACCGGCAAATTTGTCATTGGATTGATTTCCCGGCTCACCAACCAGAAGGGCCTGGATCTGGTCAACGCCATCGTTCCCCAGGTGCTGGACGGCAACACACAGGTGGTGGTGCTGGGTACTGGTGACAAGCAGTATGAGGACGCCTTCCGGGCCTATGAAGGGAGCTACAAGGGCACCTTTAGCGCCTGCATCCAGTATGACGAGGGGAGAGCCCACCGTATTTATGCCGGTGCGGACGCCCTGCTGGTGCCCTCCCGCTTTGAGCCCTGCGGTCTGACCCAACTCAACGCCATGCACTATGGCACCCTGCCCATCGTTCGTGAGACCGGCGGACTGAAGGATACCGTGGAGCCCTACAACGAGTTCAATGGCGAGGGCAACGGCTTCACCTTTGACCGGTATGACGCCGGTCTGCTGCTGGACGCCATCAACCGGGCCAAGTCGCTTTACTTCAACAACCGTTACCATTGGGACGAGGTGGTCCAGCGGGATATGGCCAAGGACGTCTCCTGGGAGAAGTCTGCCCGCCAGTACAAGGACCTGTACCTGGAACTGACTCAGTGGTAAAGTTCTGAAAAGAAGAAATAGAAACCGGTCCATAAGAAAAGGCCCCCTGATGCAGGACACTGCATCAGGGAGCCTTGCTGTCAAACTGCTTGTGGCGGCATATGGGGAAAAGGGGGCTTAAACATTGAAGCGGAAGAGGACGATATCGCCGTCCTTCATGATGTACTCCTTGCCCTCGGACCGGACCAGGCCCTTTTCCTTGGCGGCGTTCATGGAGCCGCAGGCCATCAGGTCGTCAAAGTTGACCACCTCGGCCCGGATGAAGCCACGCTCAAAGTCGGTGTGGATCTTACCGGCAGCCTGGGGAGCCTTGGTGCCCTTCTTGATGGTCCAGGCACGGCACTCGTCCTCACCGGAGGTGAGGAAGGAGATCAGACCCAGCAGGGCGTAGCTGGCCTTGATGAGCCGGTCCAGGCCGGACTCGGCGATGCCCAGGTCGTCCAGGAACATCTTCTTCTCGTCGGCGTCCAGCTCGGCGATCTCGGCTTCCAGCTTGGCGCACACGGGGATCACCTGAGCGCCCTCCTTGGCGGCCAGATCCTCCACGATCTTGTAGTAAGCGTTGCTGTGGCAGTCGGCAAAGCCGTCCTCGTCCAGGTTGGCGGCGTAGATGATGGGCTTCAGGGAGAGCAGCTCGGCGGTGGCGATGATGGCGGCGTCGTCCTCATCACACTCGAAGGAGCGGGCGGAGTTGCCGTCGTTGAGCCAGTCCTTCAGAGCGGTGAACACCTCCACCTCCCTCAGGTACTTCTTGTCACCCTTTGCGGCCTTCTGAGCCTTGTCGATGCGGCGCTCCACCATCTCCACGTCGGCCATGATGAGCTCGATGTCGATGACGCCGATATCCCCGGCGGGGTCCACCGGCACGTTGGTGCTGGTGTCGGCCACCACGTGCATGATGTTCTCGTCGTCAAAGCAGCGCACCACATGGACGATGGCGTCGCACTCCCGGATGTTGGCCAGGAATTTGTTGCCCAGACCCTGGCCCTGGCTGGCGCCCTTGACCAGACCGGCGATGTCCACGAACTCCACCACGGCGGGGGTGGTCTTTTTGGGGTGGTACATCTCGGTCAGCGCGTCCAGACGAGCGTCGGGCACGGCCACCACGCCCACGTTGGGGTCGATGGTGCAGAAGGGGTAGTTGGCGCTCTCAGCGCCGGCATTGGTGATGGCGTTGAAAAGGGTCGATTTGCCCACGTTGGGCAGGCCCACGATACCTAATTTCATCGGTTAAATACCCTCTTTCGGCATATTAGCCCAAGTATTATATCGTATCCCCGGCCAAATTACAAGTGCTGGGGCAGGAACTCTTGCCCCGGTTGTCTTTCCGGCCGGTTTGTGCTACCATACAGGAGAAGGAGACAGGAAAACCTGCCGGTATATTTTCGGCATTGTATCACGGTTTACATTCTTTTTTTCTTTGCCCTGTCATACTGAATACAAGCAATGAAACTGCAAGGAGGCCATTCTGATGAAGGAATATCCTGTTCAGCGTGCCGCAGTGGGCAAGCCCAAGCCCGATCCCTCCACGCTGGTGTTTGGCAGAACCTTTACCGACCATATGTTTTTGATGGACTATACCGCCGGCCAGGGCTGGCACGACGGGCGCATCGTTCCCTACGGCCCCATTGCCCTGGACCCCTCCGCCATGGTGTTCCATTATGCCCAGGAGGTCTTTGAGGGCCTGAAGGCCTATCGTTCTCCCGACGGTACCATTCAGCTCTTCCGTCCCACCGAGAACATCAAGCGCATCAACTCTTCCTGTGAGCGTATGTGCATCCCGCCCCTGGATGAGGAGGACGCCCTGGCCGCCATTGAGCAGCTGGTGCGGCTGGAGGCGGACTGGGTGCCCGATCAGCCCGGCACCTCCCTGTATATCCGCCCCTTCATCATCGCCACTACCCCCACTCTGGGAGTCCACGCCGCCCACGATTATATCTTCGCCATCATCACCTGCCCTGTGGGAGCCTACTATGCCGAAGGCATCAATCCGGTGAAAATCTATGTGGAGAGCGAGGATGTCCGGGCCGTCAAGGGCGGCACCGGCTACACCAAGTGCGGCGGCAACTATGCCGCCTCCATCCGGGCCGGCGAGCGGGCCGAGCAGAAGGGCTACGCCCAGGTGCTGTGGCTGGACGGCGTACACCGCAAGTATATTGAAGAAGTGGGCTCCATGAACGTCATGTTCCAGATCGGGGACACGGTGGTCACCCCCATGCTCACCGGCTCCGTGCTGCCCGGCATCACCCGCAAGTCCTGCATTGAACTGCTCAAGAGCTGGGGCCTGAAGGTGGAGGAGCGGCTCATCACCGCGGAGGAGCTCTTCGAGGCGGGCGCCAACGGCACCCTGAAGGAGGCCTGGGGCACCGGTACCGCCGCTGTCATCTCTCCCATCGGCGAGATGGGCTGGGAGGACAAGCACGTTGTGGTCAATGGCGGCAAGATCGGCCCCCTGGCCCAGAAGCTGTACGACACCCTCACCGGCATCCAGTGGGGGACCCAGCCCGATCCCTATGGCTGGGTGGTCAAGCTGTAACTTTGCTATCTTCTATGCCTTCCTATACCTTCCCAGACAGAAGGACGAGACCATATGGTCCCGTCCTTCTGCCGCATCCTGTCAAAAAGTGGCTGCGGTCACTTTTTTGACAGGATGTTAAACTTTTGAGGCCTTCAAAAAGTCCTCAAAAGTTGTTTGACTGCACGCGAAAGGGAACCCTGACGGTTCCCTTTCACACTATCCTTCCCTCCGAAACCTCTGGCCAGAGGTTTTTCAGCAGCCTGAGGCAGAAGACTGGGACCCAAGGGCCCTGGCCTTCTGCCGTTTCTATGGAACATCTGACGTTTTCCTGTAGATTTGTTTAGCTTTCTTCCGGCGCTCGGTTCACTGTGGTACAATCGCTCCACTACGCCGGTCCTCCGGACCGGCGAAAACGAGGTGTTTGTTATGAAACGAGCCAATCCCATTTTGCTTTTACTGCCTCTGCTGTTCCTGTCTGCCTGTGCCAGACCGGCGGCGGATGTCACTGGTCCCGACGTCCAGACCGAGGCGGCCCGTTTGGCCACCATTCAGCTGGGCCAGCTGGCGGACCGGCTGAACCAGATGGAGAAAGATCAGGTCCAAAACCTGCTGGAGGAACTGGTGCCTCTGCAGCAGGCCCGGGCCCAGGTAGGCCGGTGGGAACTGTTCCCTCAGGAGGAGGAGCTGGTGGAGCAGCTTAACCAGCTGTATGAGGACTTCACCCAGCGCTATCTGGAGGAACCGGAGGAGCCTTTGGAGGAAGAGGAGCTCCCCGTCCTGGCCCAATATGAGATCGGAGCCGACGGCACCCTCATCCCGGATAAATCGGACAAGGCGGAGTACCGGGCCCTGTGGGACAAGGTCAATGAACTGCTGCCCGAAGGGAGCCTGAAGCCCTTCGCCCGCTTCACCATCTTCACCGACGGGGAGGCTGAAATTCTGGCCTATGTGGTCCCGGCGGACGACAACGGCGTCCAGTGGGAGCTGGCGGTGGACCCGGAGGACGCAGGTGATCCCGTGGAGTTCACCGAGACGGTATACCATGAGTACGCCCACTATCTGACCCTGAACGACAAACAGGTGACCTACGGCGCGCCCAAGCGCTACGACTGCTACGGGGAGAACGACCTGGTAAGCAACCCGGACTCCTACCTCAATGCCTTCTACCAGCGCTTCTGGAAGGACTATCTGGACGACCGGCTGGCCGACCCGGAGAGCATCAACTTCTATCTGCGGCATGAGGATGACTTCATCACCAGCTACGCCGCCACCAGCCCCTCCGAGGACATCGCCGAGTGCTTCTCCTACTTCGTGCTCTACGACAGGCCTACCGGCACGTCGGTGTGGGAACAGAAGCAGAACTTTTTCTACGACTATCCGGAACTGGTGGCCTTCCGGGATCAGGCCCGGGCCAAGCTGGGGCTGTAAGTTTTACCGGGTCAGCTTCCGGAATCCGGCGGGGGCCTCCGCCCGGAAGATGCGCTCCTCGCCGGTGAAGGGATCGGTGAGTACCAGCTCATGGGCGTGGAGGCACAGCCGACCCAGAGGATCGGTGGCGGCTCCGTAGTCCCGGTCTCCGGCTACCGGACAGCCCAGCTCGCTGAGGTGGGCCCGGATCTGGTTTTTCCGGCCGGTGTCCAGATCGATCTCCAGAAGGGCGTATTCCTTTCCGGCGCTGACCATGGTATAATGGGTTATCGCTTCCTTACCGCCGGAGCGCACCGAGTATACCTTGTGGGCGGCGTTCTCCCGCAGCAGGGTACGGATGGTATCCGAGTCCTTGGGAGGCCTGCCCTCCACCACCGCCAGATAGCCCCGGCGGCCCACCAGCTTGTCCCAGTTGTCCTGGAAGGCCCGCTTGGTCTCCTCGTCCTTGGCGAAGAGGAGCACGCCGGAGGTGGCCCGGTCCAGCCGGTGGACAATGAAGATCCGGTTCCGGGGATCGGCCTTGCGGACGTAGTCGGTGGCCATGTGGTAGGCGGTGCGCGCCTTCTCCTTGTCGGTGGCCATGCTCAGCAGACCGGCGGGCTTTTCGATGACCAGCAGCCTGCCGTCCTCGTAGAGGATGGGGAAGGGGGCCTTTTTGTCTCCCGCGCCCTGAGGAAGTACCACCACCATCTGTCCCGGCAAGAGGGGATGGTCGTGGCGGGTGACGGTCTTGCCGTCCACCTGGACCTGGCCCCGGGTGAGCAGGGACTTGACGCTGTTGCGGCTTTTGCCGGTCACATGGGCCAGCAGGAAGGGGAGCAGGGTGGCCTGCTCGTCTACGGAATAGCGTTTTTCTTGCATATTTTCACATCCATTCAGGAGGTTTTGTCAATGAATGACGTTTTGCATCAGCTTCGGGACCGCAAATCGGTGCGGGCCTATCTGGAAAAGCCCATTGCCCCCGACGACAAGCGGGCTATCCTGGAGGCCGCCTGCGCCGCCCCCACAGCGGGCAACCAGCAGCTGTACACCATTCTGGACATTACCGATCAGAAGCTGAAAGATACCCTGGCGGAGACCTGTGACCACCAGCCCTTTATCGCCCAGGCGCCTCTGGTGCTGATTTTCTGCGCCGACTGTCAGAAGTGGTACGACGCCTTTGACGCTGGCGGCTGCCAGCCCCGGAAGCCGGGGGTGGGAGACCTGCTGCTGGCCTGCTCCGATGCCAACATCGCCGCCCAGAACGCCGTTACCGCTGCCTGGAGCCTGGGCATCGGCTCCTGCTACATCGGGGACGTGATGGAGCAGTGCGAGACCCACCGGCAGCTGCTCAACCTGCCGGACTATGTGTTCCCCGCCGCCATGGTGGTGTTCGGCTACCCCACCGCCCAGCAGCAGAGCCGGGAGAAGCCCCGCCGCCGGGCCCTGCCCTACATGGTTCATGAAAACGGCTATCGCCGGATGAACGCCGGGGAGCTGGAGCGGATGCTGGCTGATAACGCGGGCCAGCGGCCCTATGCTGACTGGCTCCAGGCCTTCTGTGCCCGAAAGTATAACTCCGACTTCTCCCGGGAGATGACACGGTCGGTGGAGGAGTATCTGAAGAACTTTAAGGAGTAACTTACACCAGCTGCTCCAGCACCCGCCGCAGCAGGTCCGCCGCCCCCACCTGGTAGCCGCAGCAGGCGTAAGCCGCCCGGCCCTCCTGGTCCCGTACCACCGCCAGAGGCGGCTTGTCCGGGTCCAGACCCAGATGGCGGGCCACCGTCTCCACCTGATAGCCCCACTCGGAATAGACCAGCTGTACCTGGGGCCATTTGTCCAGCAGCCCCGCCAGGGTGGCCTGCTGTTCTGCGCCGGGCCGCCGCAGGAAAAAGACCACGTCCCCGTCCAGGGCCTGAAATGCGGGCAGGGCGGCGGAGAGTTCATTTAAAATATGTTCCGTGGGTTCCGCCCCCTCCTCCAGCCAGAGGAGGAGGGCGGCTTTTTCATGGGCTCCGGCCAGCTCCGCCAGGGGCAGCTCCCGGGGAGAGATCAGATCGTCCACCGAGCAGTCCCGCAGCTCCAGCGGGATTTCCCGCTCCTGCCCCGCCTCCAGGGTGAACTCCAGGCGGCTTGCAAACTGGTCCCCCGCCGGCAGCCGCAGGGCGGTGAGCACCCGGTAGCGTCCGGCGGGCAGGGTGACATTCAGCTTGTTTTTGTGCCAGGCCCGGTCGGTCAGCCTGAGGGGTTTCCACATTTCCCCCGTCCAGAAGTCCAGCGACCAGTTCTGCCGGTAGAGAAAGCGCTCCACCGGGGCCTTCCGGAAGGTGACTTTTCCACATTCCTCCGGCTCCTTGGGGACAAATTTCCCGTTTTGCCACACCAGCACCGCCCCGTCCAGGGGGCGCAGCAGGGCAGGCACCCCCTGCTGCCGCAGGGCAATGACCTCACCCGCCACGCCGGGCTGGGGGATGGACCAGTCAGTGAGACGCTCAAAGGCCACCCGGGGACAGAGGACAAACCGCCGGAATATCTCCGCCGGGTACCGGTCCGCCCAGGGCCGGGCCCGTTCCAGATGGACCTCCAGCAGCTGGGCAGTCACGTCCCGCAGGTCCTTGTCGGACAGGGAGGAGAGAAGAGCGGGGCGCAGCGGGTCATGATCCCTGCTGAGAAAGGCATAGATCTCCCCAAAATTGCCACGGGCCTCTTGAAGCAGTTCTCGCTGCTGAGGATAGTTTTGGGCCTTTTCCTCGTCGAAATAGCTTGCAATCCGGGCCTGCCGCCTGGCGGTCCCTGCCGCCAGTACTGTTGCCCGTTCCTGGCGCTGGGCCTGGTCCAGAGGGGCGGGGTTGACGGGGGCGTCCTGGGGGGCACGGAAATCGAAGGGAGTCCAGTCCGTGCAGGGGGAGGGGAGGGTCAGCTCCGCCCCGTCCTCGGTCTGGCCGTGGCAGAAGGCTTCCTTTTCACCGGCGGACAGATGGAGGTCACCTATCCCCAGCTCAACCTGGACCCTGCCGGTTTCATCGGCGGTAAGGGCGGCAATGGGGCAGAAGCGGGACTCGTTGAGGACTTCCAGCGTAATGGTCTCCCCCGGCCCGGCCTGGAAGGTGTAGGTCTTGGTGTGGGCGTAGCGGGCTGTCTGGTTGTGGTACAGGGCCTGTCCCTGCCTGCCCAGAGGGGCGCCGTGGAGGGTCAGGTCGGCCACCGGGCCGAAGGTGTGGCTGTGGACCAGCATGGCCCGGGAGGCGGCGGTGTTGAACCAGCCCCGGTCCAGCACCGGCTCCGGCTCGCAGGCTCCCAGGAAGCGCCACTTGCCCTCACACAGCACCTCCACCCAGGCGTGGTTGTCGTCGCAGTGGGACCAGCGGGGGGCGTACACCTGCCGGGCGGCTAGGCCAACGGAACGCAGGGCGGACACCAGGAAGGCGGACTCCTCCCCGCACCGGCCGCTGCCGCAGCGGTATACCGTCAGGGGGGAGGCGGTGCGGTCGTCCTGGGCCTGATAGCTGGCCTGCTCATGGCACCAG
Source organism: Flavonifractor sp. An91 (assembly GCF_002159225.1). Lineage (NCBI taxonomy): Bacteria > Bacillati > Bacillota > Clostridia > Eubacteriales > Oscillospiraceae > Flavonifractor > Flavonifractor sp. An91. The sequence continues at coordinate 128,102 of NZ_NFHA01000005.1, forward strand.
CGGTTGACCTCCAGGGCGGCCTCCTCCTGGGACAGGTCCTTCACCCGGTTCCACAGATGGCTGTAAAACAATGCCCGGTGGTCGGACAGATCCTCGTCGTTGACCCGGGGGCAGAGGACGTACTGCTCGTAGGCCTCCCGGCTGAGAGAAGCGCACCAGGGGACGGTCTGGCGCAGCATATGGCTGTGGGCGGCGAAGCCCTCAAACAGGGACTGGGGGTAGCTGTCCCAGTCCTCCGGCAGGGCCTGCCGGATAAAAGTCAGTTCCTGATCCATATGATCCACTCCTTTGGAATGGGGCTATGATATCACATTTCTTTGTGGTATCATAGCCCCAGATAAGAAAAGAAGGTGTTGCCATGATTCTGGAAGTGTGCTGCGGCTCGGCAGAGGATGTGCTGATTGCCGCACAGGCCGGCGCCGACCGGGTGGAGCTGAATTCCGCTCTGTTTCTGGGGGGACTGACTCCCTCCATCGGGGCCATGACAGTGGCCCGGCAGGTGTCCATCCCCATTATGGCCATGGTGCGGCCCCGGGAGGGGGGCTTCTGCTACAGCGAGATGGAATTTGCCGCCATGCTGGCCGATGCCCGCGCCCTGCTGGCGGCAGGGGCGGACGGCATCGTATTCGGCTGCCTCCACCCCGACGGCAGGGTGGACAAGGCCCGGTGCGCCGCCATGCTGGAGGTCATCGGAGAGAAGGAGAGCGTGTTCAGCCGGGCCATCGATGTGGTGCCCGACTGGCGGGAGGCTCTGGATGTGCTGATAGAGCTGGGGGTGACTCGGGTGCTCACCAGCGGTCAGGCCAGTTCCGCCCCGGCGGGGGCGGATACCATCCGGGCCATGGAGGAGTATGCCGCCGGACGCATCCAGATTCTGCCCGGCTGCGGGGTGAAACCGGACAACGCCGCCGCCTTGCTGGCGGCCACCGGCTGCCATCAGCTCCACGGCTCCTTCAAGACCAGCCGGACCGACATCTCTGCCACCCACAACCCGGCGGTGTCCTTCTCCGGCGGGGTATGTCCCCCGGAGGAGCAGGTGCCGGTCACCGACGCCGCCGCCGTCCGGGCGGCCCTCCGTGCCTTGGGTAAATAAAAAAGAGGTGTGCCCCATGTCTGTGGGGCACACCTCTTAGCTCATGCGGGAGAAGTGTTCAATGGCCTTGGCAAATTCAGCGATGGTGCGGTCGGCGTCGCCGTGCTCGATGCCGTTCCGGACACAGTGGTTGAGATGACCCTCCAGCACCACCTGACCCACCTTGTGCAGGGCGCCTTTAGCGGCGTTGATTTGCATGAGCATCTCCTCACAGGGTACGTCCTCGTCCACCATCCGGTCAATGGCGTTGAGCTGGCCGATGATCTTCTTCAAGCGGCGGTGCAGATTGTCAGCGTCCATACACTGTCTCATGGGCGCTCCCCCTTTCTGTGATGAAAAGGGCTGCTGCGTCCGGCAGCAGCCCTTGACTGGATTCAGCTACGTTCCTCAAAACTGGCGCCGCAGTTGCGGCAGTTGACGGTGATCTTTCCTTTGCCCCGGGGCACCCGCAGATACTGCCCGCAGTTGGGGCATTTGAAATAGCGGTGATCTTTGTCCCGGTGGATGGTGCGCCGCATTTTGAACCAGCGGATGAACGGCCCGAACAGGGCCAGAAACCGGGCGTTTTCCGCCCGACGGCGGTCAATGCGGCGGGAGAACATCCGAAACAGGTTCCACAGCAGCACGGCCAGTGCCAGCCAGGAGATCCATGCCATATGGGGCAGTGCCGATATAAAAATCAGCACCACATACAGGAAAAGCAGGAAAAAGGAGAGGTGATCGCTGCCATACCGTCCGTACATCAATTTTCGCAAAAAATTCATGAGCATGAAATACGGTCGTCTCCTTTGACGTAAGAATTGGGTGCACTTTTGATGTCTATATGATAGCGCCTGCGGCTTTTTTCGTCAAGGATACAACCGTAAACATTTCATGAACGATGGACCGGCGGAGAAGGCGGTACTTGCGGTTTGGAGAAAAAACCGCTATACTGACGGTATCAAATGAGAAGTGACACAAAGGAGGGTCCCCATGGGCCGCATCGACAAGGAAAATTACTATCTGGACATCGCCCAGACTGTGGCCGAGCGGGCCACCTGCCTGCGCCGCTGCTACGGCGCGATCCTGGTAAAGAGCGACGAGATCATTGCCACCGGCTACAACGGGGCTCCCCGGGGCCGGAAAAACTGCGTGGATCTGAACTACTGTACCCGGGAGGCCCTGAATATTCCCTCCGGGGAGCGGTATGAACTATGCCGCTCGGTCCATGCCGAGGCCAACGCCATCATCTCCGCCGCCCGCAGCGAGACCATCGGGGCCACCCTGTACATGGCCTGTGTGGACCCCGCCACCGGGGAGCTGATCCCCAACTCCACCTCCTGCTCCATGTGCCGGCGGCTCATCATCAACGCGGGTATCCAGCGGGTGGTCATCCGTAACACCAAGACCGACTATTCCGTGGTCCATGTGGAGGACTGGGTCCGGGAGGACGACTCCCTGCCCCAGACCTGAGACGGAAAGGGGAATATGGACAGGCAAAGGGCCTGCTGCAATGGTGCAGCAGGCCCTTTTTAACGGAACAGACGGTCAGCTCTCTTCTTCCGGCGGCTCCACAGTCATGTAAATGTAGGAGGAGCTGTAGTCGTTGTAGTCCTCCTGGCTCTCCGTATAGTAGCCGATGAACAGGCCCTCTTCATCATAATAGGACCGGCAGTTCTCGTAGTAGGAGTTTTCCCGGAAGAGGGCGATAAAGTCCTCCCTGAGGGTGTGCTCTTCCCCCAGGTTGGGGGACAGGAAGGGAACATCCGCCGAACGGAGGGCCTGGTTCAGGCGGGCCAGATCTGCCTTTGCCTGAGCGATGTTGTCCTCCTTGGAGGCATTGACGTCGATGTCCAGGGAGTAGGTAATTTCCTCCACCACGCCGTCGTTGTTCACCGTGGCGGACAGGTAGGACTGGGTGTCGTTGTCCTCATGTTCCAGGTAACCCGTTACGCGGTACCCGTAATCCTTGTAATACTCCATGGGGTCGTCGGCATATGCGCGGTCACAGGAGGCTTCAAAAATCTGCTCCAGCTTCTCCAGTATCACCGCCGCCCGGGCCGCCCCCTCCCGGCTCTCCCGGACTGCCTGCACATAGTACGGCGTCGCCACGGCTAGCTGCAGGACCAGCGGAACCAGGATGATGACCGCCACCCGCAGCTTGACGGAGGGCAGCTTCATGCCCAGAGCTTCTGCAATGCGCTTGGCGCTTTTCCGGATCTCAAACAGGATGCTCACAATGGCGTGCAGTCCGATGAGTCCGCCCACGGCAGTGCTGATGTCGCCCGCAGTCTTCACTCTGTCGTCGTCGGAGCGGGACATGAGCCGCCCGGCGGCGATGGCGGTGTTGGCGGCCAGTACCTCCGCCGAGCGGTCGGTGTAGGATAGATAGGTGTGGGCCTTTTCCTGAATGACCTCCCACTTTTTTCTTCTGACTCCCCATATGACGCTGACACCCTGAAATAAAAACAGGACCATATAGATCAGAAGAATGGCAATTGCCACATAGGCTACCTCCATGCTGGAACCGGACAGGTGAAACACCACGCTTCGGATCATGTCCAGAAAGATCCAGATGAACATGGACAGCAGGCCTGTACACAGATAGGCCGCCGCCGTCACAGGACGGGTATAGTACTTCTTGATGGTGCGGATCTCTTTTTCCGTCATAAGTTCACATCCTCGTTTCGGCGGGGGAGGCGTGTTTGACGAAACGGACGGTGAGGGTCTCTCCGTCTACCGAGAAGCCTACCTCCACCCCGCCGAAGGCCATACCGTACACCCGGTCGGGGTCGTGCTGGTAGGAGGGTCGGGGGTCCCGGGACAGCACCCCGATGAGCGCCTCCCGCTTGTCCTCCGGTACCTGGGAGAGCAATTCCGGGGGGAACTCCACCTCCAGCACCTTGCCCCCCACGTTGCCGGTAAAGCCCCCCAGCGCCTCCGGATGGGCATCGGCGTAGGGCAGATAGGGCTTGATGTCCAGGATGGGGGTGCCGTCCATCAGGTCGGCCCCTGATACCACCAGCACGGTACCCAGTTTGGGGTCCTTCTGGATGGACTCCAGTTTCACGCAGGACAGGCCGATGGCGTTGGGCCGGAAGGGGGAGCGGGTGGCAAATACCCCCATACGGGTGTTGCCCCCCAGCCGGGGAGGCCGCACCGTGGGGGACCACTTGTCCCGCACCGCCTCAGAAAACTGCCAGATGAGCCAGATGTGGGAGAACTCCTCCAGTCCCCGCAGGGCGTCCGGGTTGCGGTATTCAGGCTCAAAGACGATGGTGGCCTTCAACTCCCCCACCAGCCCGCTCTGCCGGGGGATGCCGAACTTGGTGGGGAAGTCGCTGCGGATATGGGCAATGATGTGCATGGGGATCATTTGCTTCCCTCCTGTGCCTTCTTCAGGGCGGCGGCCACCGGCCGGGACGGGGTGGTCCTATTGTTGCGGGCCAGGATGGCGGCGATCTGCCCGCCTACCTGCTCCAACTCCGCCTTGAAGGTGGTGGCGGACAAACGCAGGGCCCCGTGGCCCAGAATGATGAGCTGCTCGGCCCCGTCGGAGGTGGCCACCTTGACCTGGTGGTGTCTGCCGATCTCATAGGTGGCCCGCTCGATATAAGTGTCCGCCGTCTCCGCCTCTTTGGTATACACAACGTAAATATTATGGTATTTGAATACATCCTGTACATTGCGGGGCACCTTGTAGGCGTCAAATACCAGGATGACCACGCATTTTTTGAAGCCCTGATAGTTGCTCAGCAGATCCATCAGCAGCTGCCGGGCGGCGTCCAGATTGGTCTGGGCCACCGATTTCAGCTCCTCCCAGGCGAAAATGATGTTGTAGCCGTCCACCAGCAGGTACTCCGGGCCTTTGTTTTGGGTCTGGACATTGTACTTCCGCTGGTCCAGGCTGGTACGGGCGGGCTTGGGCTGGGGCCGGAAGGAGTTGCGCTCCACCTTACCGTAGGTGCGCTCATAGATGGCCAATAATTCCTTGTCCTGCTCCAGGGACAGGCCGGAGTTGGAGCTGCTCCGCCGTACGGGAGCGGAGGAAGTCTCAGGCTCCTGGGGTGCGTCCAGGGACAGGCCGCTGTCCACATGGGCCATCTCCTTCACCTGGTCCCACTTCACGTTGTACCCTGCCCCGTGGGCGCAGAACACCGAGCCGGTGGGGTTATCCACATCCCGCTCCGGGTCGTAGCCCAGCTCCTCCACCACAGTTTGCTGGTCATGGCAGGGGTAGTAGCCCTTCAGGGTGCAGCTCAGCCGCCCCATGCCTCTGGTGTAGGTGGCCACCTCGCTGCCATAGTCCCGCAAACCCGCCACCGGGGCGGAGCCGGTGAGGACGGTCAGCTCCCCCGCCGTCTCCGGGGGCTGGCAGTCGCCCCCCATCCGCTGGAGGTCGCTCATAGCCCGGCCCACCTGGGGGGCGGGTACCTCCAGACGGAAGGAATACCAGGGCTCCAGCAGAATGTTTTCCGCCTCCATCAGTCCCTGGCGCACCGCCCGGTAGGTGGCCTGCCGGAAGTCGCCGCCCTCGGTGTGCTTCAGGTGGGCCCGGCCTGCCAGCAGGGTAATCTTTACATCGGTGAGGGGGGAGCCGGTGAGCACGCCGGGGTGGGCCCGCTCGGCCAGGTGGGTGAGGATCAGCCGCTGCCAGTTGCCGTCCAGCACGTCCTCCGGGCAGGCGGTATCCAGCACCACACCGCCCCCCCGCTCCCCGGGTTCCATCAGCAGATGGACCTCAGCGTAGTGGCGGAGAGGCTCGTAGTGACCCACGCCGATAACAGGCGCGGCGATGGTCTCCCGGTACACGATGCCCCCCTGACCGAAGGTCACTTCCATATGAAAGCGCTCTGCGATGAGCCGCTGTAAAATCTCCAGTTGGACCTGGCCCATGAGCTGGATGTGGATTTCCTTTAACCGTTCGCTCCACACCAGATGGAGCTGGGGGTCCTCCTCCTCCAGCTGGCGCAGCTTCTGCATGGCGGTGACCGGGTCCTGGCCCTCGGGCAGGATCACCTGATAGGTGAGTACCGGCTCCAGAGCGGGGGGCGCACCCTCAGCCTCAAAGCCCAGGCCCTGCCCGGCGGCGGCGGAGCCCAGACCGGTGACCGCCACCACGGACCCCGCCGGGGCCGTGTCCACCGGCTGGAATTTCAGGCCGGAGTATACCCGCAGCTGGTCGGCCTTGTCGCTCCAGCCGGGGCCGTCCAGCACCGTCTTTACCTTCAGGCTGCCGCCGGTGATCTTCATCCAGGCCAGCCGGTTGTTCTGAGTGTCCCGGGAGATCTTGAAGATGCGGGCGCCGAACTCCTCGCCGTACACTGGCCGGGGGGCATATTGCTCCAGGCCCCGGAGGAAGTCCTCCACCCCCTCCAGCTTCAGGGCGGAGCCGAACCAGCAGGGGAAGAGCTTCCGCTGGGCGATGAGGGCGGTGAGGGCAGCGTCGGCAATGCTCCCCGTCTCCAGATAGTCCTCCAGCAGGGACTCGTCGCACAGAGCGGCCTGCTCACAGAGAGCCTCTTTGTCCCCCATATCCACGCAGCCCTCATCCAGCTTGCCCTTCAGCTCCCCCAGCAGAGCGGCCCTGTCCGCCCCTGCCAGGTCCATCTTGTTCACAAAGAGGAAGGTGGGTACCCCGTATCGCTCCAGCAGCTTCCACAGGGTATGGGTGTGACCCTGGACCCCGTCGGCTCCGCTGACCACCAAAATGGCGCAGTCCAGCACCGACAGGGTGCGCTCCATCTCGGAGGAGAAGTCCACGTGGCCGGGGGTGTCCAGCAGGGTGACCTCCAGATGCTCCAGAGGAAGCACCGCCTGCTTGGAGAAGATGGTGATGCCCCGCTCCTTCTCCATAGGGTCGGTGTCCAGAAAGGCATCCCCGTGGTCCACCCGGCCCAGCTTCTTCAATTTTCCGCAGGTGTAGAGCAACCCCTCGCTGAGGGTGGTCTTGCCTGCGTCCACATGGGCCAGAATGCCCACGACTAATTTTTCCATAGCTGCCGTCCTTTGCGGTATGATAGGATAGTATATCATGTCCGGGGGAACGGGGCAAATAAAAAGGGCCCCGAAGGGCCCTTTTGGGAAGTTGGAATCAGCCTTTGGCGCCGTCGCCCATATAGGAGCTGTACAGCGGAGTGGGCAGGCCGAAGCCGCCGGCCACAGGCAGGATCTCGCCGGTGATGAAGGCGGCCCGGTCGCTGGCCAGGAAGGCCACGGCGTCGGCAATGTCCTCGGGACGGCCGGGACGGTTGAGGGGGACGTTTTTCAGGAACAGGTCCAGAAAGGCCTGAGACATATTGTTCAGGGCCGCGTCGGTGGCGGTGAAGCCGGGAAGTACCGCGTTGCACCGCACCCCCTGCCGGGCGTACTGCACGGCGATGTCCTTGGTGAGGAAGTGGATGGCGGCCTTGCTGACGCCGTAGGCGGTGCGGCTCAGGTCGGGATAGAGGCCGCCCACCGAGCCGATGTTGATGATGGCACCGCCGCCATTCTTGGCCATGACGGGCACCGCCGCCTTGCTGGGCAGGTACACGCTCTTCAGGTTGGTGTTGACGATGCGGAAGAAGTCGTCGGTATCGCCGGTTACCACGTCCAGGTCAGTCTTGACGTCGGTGGCGCCGAAGTTGTTGACCAGAATGTCCAGCCGGCCCTCCTTCTTGGCCACCTCGTCCACCATGCCGGAGTAACTCTCCTCGTTGGCGGCGTCAAAGTAGACCACCCCGGCCCGCCCACCGGCGGCGATGATCTCGTCGGCGATCTGCTGACCGGCGTCCATACGGCGCACGCCCAGATAGACGGTGGCGCCCTGGGCGGCCAGAGCCTTGGCGCAGGCCAGGCCGATGCCGCGGGTGGAGGAGGAGACCAGTGCGACCTTTTGTTCCAGTTCTTTCATGATGGTAATTCTCCTTTTTAAACCATATGGTATGATTAAGATACTATGATAATAGCACTATCCGCCGTTGGGCGCAAGCATTATTTTTTGGAGCGGATGCAACAAAAGTGCCCCCTCAGGGATGTTAGGGGCGAAAGGGGGGAGGGCAATGGCAGAGGAAACCGGCCTGCGGCAGGTGGTGGAGACCTACGGGAACATGGTGTACCGCCTGGCGCTGGCCCAGACCCACAGCGGCCATGACGCCGACGACGTCTTTCAGGAGGTCTTTCTCCGCTATCTCCGTTCCGCGCCGGACTTTCGGGAGGAGGAGCACCGGAAGGCCTGGCTGCTGCGGGTGACAGTGAACTGCTGTAAGAAATTCCACACCTCCTTCTGGAGGCGGCATACCACGGCCCTGTCTGAGACCATCCCCGCCCGGACGGAGGAGGAGGGGGAGCTGCTCCAGCTGATAGAGGGCCTGCCGGAGAAGTACCGGGCGGTGCTCCACCTCTACTACTACGAGGGCTACGCCACCGGGGAGATCGCGGCCATCCTGGGCCGCAGTCCCAACACCGTCCGCAGTCAGCTGGCCCGAGGCAGGGCCTTGCTGCACGACGCATGGAAAGGAGCGGAAGAGCTATGACGGAAGAGAACTATCGGGCGCTGTTTGACCGGGCGTCCCCCAGCCGGGATCTGGTGGAGGATACCCTGGCGGCGGCGGAGCGGCCCCGGCGGAAGAGCATCCCCGCCAAGCGGCTGGCGGCCGCCCTGGTGTGTCTGGCCCTGGTGCTGGGGGTGGGCAACTATCAGGCCCTGGCGGCGGGGGTCCAAAAGATCATCCGGTTCTTTGCCGGTACCGGGGCGTCGGAGACCCCCGTCATGGTGGTGGAGGAGGCCGACCAGTGGACTGAGGGGGATTGGCTGTGCCAGCTGGACGGGGTGAGCCAGGGGGAGTGGCTGCTGCTGGAACTCTACCTGGTGAGCCCGGAGTTGGAAGAGCATCAGCTGGCCACCCGGAAGCTCCAGGTCTACGCCGGGGACACCCCCCTGGAACAGGGGTGTCTGGTCTACTCCGAGTGGCTGCCCTACAACGGCTTTGCTCCCCAGGGCCAGGCGTGGGTGTCCCTCTCTGGCCTGGACTGTGGGCCGGAGGTGGCCTGGCGGGAGGATGGTTACCAGTCCCGGGTCCACATGGCCTTCCTCTATCGGCTGCCGGAGGAAACGCCCCGGGAGGTGACCTATGAGCTGCTGGACCTGGAGGCGGGCGGGTCCCGCACCGGATTGCTGGAACTCACCTCGGCGGAGACCCTGGCTGCCCACACGGACAGCCGGACCTTTGAGGAGGGCACGGTTACTGCCCTGGTCAGCCAGGATGGACGGCAGCTGTCGGTATACGCCCACCAGGAGGAGAACGACGACGGCCTGCTGCTGACGGGGGCTGCTCTCTTCCACCATCAGGTCACCTTTATCGGGGCCTCCGGGGAGCGTTACCCCGACGCGGGAGAGGGCTTCCGCAGTTTCACTTCCGGCCATGTGAACGTCCAGCTGGCCTCTGCCCCCGACTGGGTGGAGGAACCCATTGTGGCGGTGGAGATCGGGGCGATCAGGCTGGTCTATGAGCATGATATCTGGTGGGACGGTCCGGGAGGAGGCATCGTCCGAACCCAGGATGACGTGGTCTATGGGGACCTGAACTGGGTCATTGATTTAACATAAACCAAACGGGCCTGCTGCAAGCGCAGCAGGCCCGTTTTTGATTTTATCGGTTCCCCGGCCGGTAGGGGGTGAGCAGCCAGCCGGTCATGGGAGGCAGCGCCACCTGCCCGGCAGGCAGCTCCATGCCGGTCATCCAGTCTTTGGCGGCCCAGGGCAGAGTGATGAGCTCGGGAGCTTTGCCGATGTTGACGGCGGTGAGCACCGGTTGGCCCTCCCCCTCCCGCAGGAAGGAGAGCAGCTTGCCCTCCGCCTTCCACCAGCGGATGCTTCCCCGCCGCAGGGCGGGCAGTTCCCTCCGGGCTTTGCCCAGGCTGGCGTACCAGCGGCGGAGCACGTCGTCCGCCATCTCCCAGCGGTAGGTCCGGCGGTTGAAGGGGTCCTCAAAGCCCTCAATACCCGCCTCGTCCCCGTAATAGATCATGGGGGAGCCGGGGAAGGAGAAGAGCACCAGGGCCCCCAGCATCAGCTTGGACCGGCCTAGCAGGTATTGCTCCGGGGTAAGGAAATAGGAGGAGCGCCAGTCCTTGTCGTGGTCCTGGCCGTCTCCGCCGTAACCCAGCAGGGTGAGGATGCGGGGGGTGTCATGGGTGCCCAGAAAGTTCATGGCGGAGTGGAAGGCAAAGGGGGGATAGTTCTCCCGGATGGCCTCCATGGTGTTCTTGAAGTGGACGGCGTCGCCCCCCATCAGATAGCCCAGCAGGCTGTTGCGGAAGGGGTAGTTCATCAGACCGTCACAGTGGCCTCCCAGAATGTGCTTGCGGCGGACGCCGTAGGCAATCTTGGTGGAGCCGTCCTCCCACACCTCGCCGATGACCACCGCCTCAGGGTTGGTTTCCCGGACGGCCTGGTGGATGCCGTGGACAAAGTCGTCGGGCAGCTCGTCAGCCACATCCAGACGCCATGCGTCCGCCCCCGCCCGCAGCCAGCGGCGGACGATGCTGTTTTCATCCCCGAAGATATAGTCCCGGTAGGAGGGCTCCCCCTCGTTGACGGCGGGCAGGGAGTAGATCCCCCACCAGGAGTCATATTTATCCGGCCAATGGGAGAAATGGTACCACTTGTAGTAGGGACTGTCCTGGGACTGGCAGGCTCCGTTTTCCGGATAGGAGCCGTCCCCGTTAAAATAGCGGCTCACATAGCCCTGGTGGTTGAACACACCGTCCAGCATGATCTTCATGCCCAGCTTGTGGGCGGCGTCGCACAGGGCCTTGAAGTCCTCCTCGGTGCCCAGCATGGGGTCGATCTTCTCATAGTCGCCGGTGCCGTAGCGGTGGTTTTCCGGCGCTTCAAAGATGGGGCAGAAGTAGATGGTCTCCACACCCAGGTCGTGGAGGTAGGGGAGCTTTTCCATAACGCCCTTCAGGTTGCCTCCGAAGAAGTCCCGGTTGCGGACCTCGCCGTTCTGGTCGGGCCGGTACTCCGGCTCCTCCCGCCAGCTGGTGTGGACGGTGCGGCCCCCGGGCATCCCGGTGGGATCGGGCACTCTGGTGCGGCGGAACCGGTCGGGGAAGATCTGGTAGGTGACCCCCTCCCCAAACCAGCCGGGCACCTGGTCGGTGCCGTCGTACACTGTCAGCTGATAGGGGCCCAGCTCCTCCTGGCGGCCGTCCAGCCCTTCCAGGCGGAAGGAGTACCAGATCAGCCCCACATGGTCCCCGGTGTCCAGGATGACCTTGAGCACGTCCCGGTCCCCGTCAATGCCGTCCCAGGCCATGGGCAGCTCCAGCCGCCGCTCCTGAGAGGACTCAAAGTAGGCGATGAGCACCGCCTGGGAGAAGCCCTCCGTCCGGAGGGGGCGCAGGGTGAGGGATACCTGAGTGCCCGAGGGCACCGCGCCATAGGGCTGTTTATACCGGCTGTCCCGGCTGTCAAAGGTCATTGCATCCAGCAAAGAAAAGACTCCCTTCAGCGGATCAAGGTATTTTCTGTCCCAATGGATTCCATGGTATGCTCGCTGCCGAAGTAATAGTTCACGATCTCACCGGCGGCGCTGGCCAGGTTGGCACCGGAGGCGCCGCCCTCCACCACCATGGAGATGACGATCTCCGGATCGTCATAGGGGGCGAAGAGGACAAACACGGCGTTGGCGTTTTCATCGGCGGACACCTGGGCGGAACCGGTCTTGGCACCCACTTCCACCGCCAGATTGCTCAGGTACTGGTCCACGGTGCTCTCCTCGTCGTTGGCCACCTCCCACATACCCTTCTTCACCGCCTCCACATAGGCGGGGTCCAGGTCCAGGGTTTCCACAGGCTGAGCCTCATACTCATACACTGTCTCGGAGAAGTCGCTGGATTTCACCGTCTTGAGCAGGTGGGTCTGGTAGCGGTTGCCGCCGTTGACCAGGGTGGCAATGTAGTTGGACAGCTGAAGCATGGTGATCTTGGTGTTGTCCTGACCGATGGCGGCGGACAGCAGGTTGCCGCCGTACCACTCCTGGCCCAGCATGGCGCTGGTTTCCGGGCCGGCTACATAGCCTTCCGCCTCGCTCAGTTCCAGGCCGGTTTTCTGGCCCAGGCCGAACATGGCGGCGTACTCGTCGATCTTATCAATGCCCAGCCGGTGGCCCAGGGTGTAGAAATAGATGTTGCAGGAGTCCCGCAGGGCGTCGGCCATATTTTCCCAGCCGTGGGTGCCCCGGTATTGACGGTAGATCCAGCACTGCGGATGGTAGTCGCCGTAGGGATAGTGCTCCTCCTCGGGCAGCTGGAGCGCACCGGTGTCCTGGATTTCCTCGGTGGGGGTCACCAGCCCCTCCTCTAGGGCGGCAATGGCCACCAGAGGTTTGAAGGTGGAACCGGGATAGTAGATCTCGCTGGTGGCCCGGTTGACAAAGGGGTTGCGGGGATCGTCGGACACCGCTTTATAGGCCTCGGTGCTGCTGTATACGGTGGACAGGTCGTAGGTGGGGTAGGAGGCCATGGCCAGAATGCCGCCGTCGTTGACGCTCTGCACGATGATGGCGCCCTTCTCCTTGGTGTCGGCCAGACTCTCGATGGTGTTGGCCAGCACCTCCTCCACCTTCTCCTGGAGCCGCAGGTCCAGGGTGGTCATGACATGGTTGCCCGGCTCGGGTTCCATAGCCTCGCCGGTCTCATCGTCCACCATCCAGCTCTCGCTGACCACCTTGCCGCTGGTGTTCATCTCCTGGATCAGGGTGCCCGACTTGCCCCGGAGGTAGTCCTCAAAGGCGGCCTCCATGCCGTCGATGCCCACTTTATCATTCATATTATAGCCCTTGGCCTTGTAGGTCTCCCAGTTTGCGCTCTGAATGGAGCCCACCCGGCCCAGAAGATGGGCGGCGCTGGTGGTGTTGTACTGCCGGACGGTGGTGGCGGAGATATTCACGCCGGTGAGACTCCGCTCTTTCACGGCTGAGATCACGTCGATATCCACATCCTGGGCAAAGATATACTCGGTCTGCTTCACGTTCTGGCTGCGGAGATTGAGCTCGTACAGCACGCCGATGAGGGCACGGGCGTCGGCGTCGGAGAGAGACTCGTCAATAAGGAAGTACTGCCGCAGGCCGTCGATGACCTCTTCCGCCGTGGGGCCCTCTCCCAGGTCAGCCACGCTGGAGGCGGCGGCCAGGTCGTCGCTGTCCCAGCGGTTGGGCAGGATCTTGTCCCCCAGGGGCAGGGCGTTCAGCAGAGATCCCAGGTAGCTGAATTTGACCTTTCCCTCGCTGTTGGTGTACACCAGGGCGTTTTCGTCGGTGTAGGTAAAGGGGGCGTCCTTGGAGATGGGCAGGGTATCGGTCCATTCCAGATCATTTTCCCGGCAGATGGTGATCAGCTCCATCAAATTGGCGTTGCGCTCCGCCTCCGCCCCCATGAGGGAGGAGTTGAGGGTGATCTCATAGGTGGCACGGTTGCCCACCAGAGAACGGCCGTACCGGTCCAGGAGCTCTCCCCGGGCGGCCTCCACGGTCACCGTGTTGGCGATCTTTACCGTGGAAGCGGCCCGGTATTCATCGCCCTTAACGATTTGCAGATTGTAAAGGACCATGACAAAGCCAATCAACAGCAATGCCAGAAGGATGGAAATAATCAGGGTACGGATGTTGAATTGCTTGCCTTCCACGAGTTCAGGTCTCCTTCCGGGGTCAGGGGCGAATGCGAACGGTCGTTTTGTGGTAGAAGTTGGCCACCGCCTGGTTGACCCAGATGGCGGGGTCTTCCTTCAGGTCGCCGTTGAAGAGCAGATCATTCAGGTTAGCCGGCACGTCCAACGGCTTCAGTACCACATCGGTAACGGTGGGGTCCTCCAGCAGAGGCAGGCGGTCCACCTGCTGCTGCCAGTAGTATTCTGCCGAGCCGTCGGCCAGGGCGGCGGCGGTCCGGCCGGCGGTGCTCATGTCGTAGTAGTGGTAGTAAACAGTGGTAAAGGCCAGCAGGGCCAGCAGCACCGGCACGGCCACCCAGGCCCGGCGCAGCACCTTCTCCCCACCGGCCAGCCGGGGCAGCACTGCCCGGCGAATCCAGCCCAGCCAGTACCACAGGTTGGCGGTCACCAGCCAGAAGAAAGAATAAAACACAATGCTCCGCAGCCGCTCCGGTCCGGCCTCCCCCAGAGCGTAGAAGTGGGGGGCGTTCTGGGCGGCGAAGAGGAGAAAGGTAAAGACCGAAAAGACCACAGGCAGGGGGAAGGTGAACTTCACCTTGCTTGTGAGGGCCCACAGCAGGGGGATCATCAGCAGGAACACCAGCAGAATGGGCCAGCTGAACCACTCCAGCACATCGGCCCATGCTTGTTCAATGGAGCGGCACACCGCGTCCACCGCCCCGATGGGGGGCGCCACGGTGGCCTGCCGGACCTGGTTGCCGGGGGCGACCACGCTGATCAGGAAGCCAGCCACCAGCACCGCCGTGGGAATCAGGGCGGGAAGGAACTTTTTCCGGTCCTTCCACAGAAACCACAGCAGGAACAGTCCGCACAGCAGGGTGCCCAGCAGCGCGGAGACATAGTTGCTTCCGCCCACCATCAGGGCGGCCAGCACGCCGGGAATCACCGCCCACAGGAGCTGCCGCCGGGTGGCGGCCAGCTTGAGGGCCACCATCCGCTCCATCAGCAGCAGGAAAATACCGTAGGTAAAGGTATAGTATACCGCCCCGTTCCACCAGTAGAAGGTATCCTTGGGAGAGACCACGAACTGGATGGAGAGCAGCAGGATGGGGACGGCCAGAAAGACGCTCTGCCGCCAGGTGCCGCCCAGAGCCCGGCGGGCCAGGGTGTCCGCCAGCTTGAAGGTGCCGATGCACAGGGAGGCCAGCATGACCACCGGGGTGAGCCAGTAGAGGAAGGGCGAAAAGGTGAGGGGGGTCAGGGTCATCATACCAATGGCGGAGAAAGTACCCTGCCACCCCGTATAGCATCTCAGGATATAGTTCCAGCTGCCCACCAGGGGGAATTCCCCCTTGAGGATGGACTCATGGGGAAACAGGGCGTAGCTGTAGTCGTCGGCGGAGGGCCAGTCGTACCGGCCCAGCAGCAGGATGGGGATCAGGCTGATCGCCAGCAGAGCCAGCAGCAGCCAGGGCCCGTATTTTTTCCAGGCCGAATGGATACCTTGCATCGTTATTCTCTCTTTTCCTATAGAACGGTTTTCTTGGGGACCCGGTGAAACACCCACAGGAAGAGAGCGTATACCGGAAATACAAATACCATGGACCAGGCGATCTCCCGCCCGGCCAGGGACAGCATGGCGGGCAGAGTGGCTGTGCCCGCCAGCAGCCGGGAGAGGATGCGCACAGCGTCGATACACACCAGGGCCAGCAGGGAGCACAGCAGACAGCCCAGCAGGTTCTGCCGCAGCACATACTGGGCCAGCGCCCCGGCGCCGAAGCCCAGCAAACACAGGCCCAGAGTCATGGCGCCGTCGGGGTTGAAATAGACCGCGTCGCACAGAATGCCCACGCCCAGGCCAAACCCGGCACCGGCCACGGTACCCTCCAGCACCGCCACTGCGATGGCGGCCAGAGGCAGCAGCATGGGGGCCACCCCAAACAGGGGAAAGCGGTTGAGGATATAGACCTCACAAAACCACACCGGCAGCAGGGCAAGGGCATATACGCCCCACTTGATGAAAAAATCCTGTCTGGTCACAGGGTACGTTCCTCCTTCAGGGTCTACTCCACAATGGTAAAGTCCTTGATGACAAAGACCTGCTGGAGGTTGCCCAAGTCAGTCTCGGGGACGATGACGGCATAGTCGGTCATACCGGAGGCGTCGGTGCGTACCTCCTCCACATGGCCGGCCACCAGCCCGGAGGGATAGACGCCGCCCCGGCCCGAGGTGGTCACCAGGTCGCCCGACATGAGCTGGCTGTTCTCCGGCAGGTAGGTCAGCTTCAGCTTGCCCTCGCCCATGAGGGCCAGGTCGCCCTCCAGAATGGCGGCGCCGCCGGTACGGACCAGCTGACCGCCCATCTCGGTGTTGGCGTCAATGAGGGTGCGGACGGTACACCAGTTCTCGCCCACCTCGGCCACGATACCCACCAGATTCCAGTATTCGTCCACCACGCAGTCATCCACTTCGATCCCCTGAGCAGAACCTTTACTCAGGGTGAGGGTGGACTCCCAGTTGGAGGTGGAGCGGGCGGTGACCATGGCGGCCTCCTTGGTGAACTCTTTACCCTTGGGGGTGAGCTCCAGCAGGTTGTACAGCCGCTCGTTCTCCTGGATGGCGGCCTCCGCCTCCCGGATCTTGGCCTGCAGTTCGGCGTTCTCCTTCTTCAGATCCGCCAGCTCGGTCTTCATCTGCTCCAGCTCAAAGGCGTCGGAATAGCGCTCCTCCGCCCAGTTGGTGACGGCGCTGATGCCGTTGCGGACCGGGGTGGTGATGAAATTGACAAAGTTGGCCACCGGGTTGGCCTTGCCTCCCAGCAGCATGGAGACTACCGTCGTCACCAGTGCCAGCAGGATGGCGGCGATCAATATCAAAAGTCCGTTACGCCGGAAAAAGTCCTTCACGCCTGCATCCAGCCTTTCTTACCGTGCTGCGGCCAGGGCCATACAGTCCATGCCCAGCTGTCCCAGGATCTGACCCAGACGACACACCGGCAGACCCATCACATTATAATAGTCGCCGCTGATGCCCTCAATGAACAGGGCCCCGTAGCCCTGGATGCCGTAGGCCCCCGCCTTGTCCATGGGCTCGCCGGTGGCGATATAGGCCTCGATCTCCTCAGCGGTCAGGGAGCGGAAGGTGACGGCGGTCTCCTCCCACTGGCTGAACACTTGCTCTCCCCGCAGTACGGTGAGGCCGGTGTATACCTGGTGCCGGTTGCCCGACAGCAGGGAGAGCATCCGGAAGGCCTCCTCTTTGTCGGCAGGCTTGCCCAGCACTACCCCGTCCAGGGCCACTACCGTGTCGGCGGCAATGACCACCGTGTTGGGGTCGGCCTGGGCGGCCACCGCCTGGGCCTTTTCCAGGGAGATCTGCCGCACCAGCTCCGCCGGAGGCAGGTCCCGGTCCATATGCTCGTCAATGTCGGGGGTGACGATGCGGAAATCCCGCACCCCCATCTGCTCCAGCAGCGCCCGTCTCCGGGGGCTTTTGGAGGCCAGAATGATATCCATGCGATTTTCGTTCCTTTCCATTATTGCCCGGTGGACCCAAAGCCGCCGGTCCCCCGGTCGGTCTCATCCAGCTCGGCCATCAGCTCCAGCTGGGGCAGTACCACCGGGGTCACCACCAGCTGGGCGATCCGGTCGCCGGGGTGGATGGTGTAGGGCTCCTCAGACAGATTGGTGAGCCCCACCATGATCTCACCCCGGTAGTCGCTGTCAATGACACCCACCCCGTTGGACAGGGAGATGCCGTGCTTGATGCCCAGCCCCGAGCGGGCGAACACCAGAGCCACATACTCCGGCCCCGGCAGAGCGATGGCAATGCCGGTGGGGATCTTCACCAGCTGCCGGGGTGCGATGATGATATCTTCCTCGATGCAGGCAGACAGGTCCATACCGGCGGAGCCGGCGGTGGCCCGGCTGGGCCAGGGCAGGTCCCGGCCGATTCTGGGGGACACCGCTTTGATTTTCAGCTTCATCTATGGTTACTCCACATCTCGATAATAAAGACCACGGGTGTACTCGTTGGGGCTCCAGCTGCCCTGCTCCAGATAGCGCCGGGTCACCTGGACGCACTCGTCAGGGGTTTCGGTGGTGAACAGCAGCCGCTGGGCCCAAAGGCCGATGCGGCGGTAGTCGGCGGCCTTGTCCGCCAGGAAGAGCTTCTGGGAGTTGAGCAGCTCGTTGCGGCAGCCGGGGGCCTTCACCACCGGGAACTTGGCGCCCTTCCGGTCGGTCAGAATGTTGGTGCCCTGGCAGCCCTGCTTGCAGCCGCCGGTGCGGTTTTGAATGATGCAGTTCTCCATAATCATCAGAGGCAGCCGGCCGTAGGTGATCAGTTCCGTGTCCAGGCTCTTGGAAATGTCCCGGATCTGGGGCAGCTTCAGCTCGAAGGACAGGGTAAGGGACTCAAAGCCCAGACGTTTATATTCTTTCACAGCCTGGGCGTTATAGACCTCCAGACCGAAATCTCCCCGCAGGGTGAAGCCCAGTTCCTTAGCCACCTGAATCATGCCCAGGTTGCCCACCAGGGCATCTTTTACCCCCAGGTCCTTCACCTTTTTCAGATTCTCCACCATCTGGGGGAACTCCCGATCCCAGGCAATACGGGGCAGGATTACCCCGATAGAGGTGCCCGCCGGGGCGTTGGCTTTCTCCGGATGGGCGGCCAGTTCCTCCAGGGGGATATACACCATGGCGGGGCCCAGGTCCAGCAGCTCCTGGGTGACCTGATCCGCGGAGCGCACCGAAATGGTGAGAGCAGGGGTCTCCCGCCGGTTCTCATACCGGGCGCCGGGGTGGTATTCGCCGGTGCGGCGCTGGGGCAGCTGTTCCCGCTGCTTTGTGAGACCGTCCAGGGCATCCCGCCGCAGGGCATTGAGGGTGGACAGGGGGAGGGACAGACCGTCCTCCACCAGCACCCGCATCCGCTCCGCCCGGTAGGGGGTACCACCGGTGCGGGCAAGCTGCTTCTCCACCGCGTCTGCCGTCAGGGGACGGGTGCGGGCCTCCTCGGGTACAGGACCCTCCACTGTGGATACCCGGCCCTCGGGGTCCTTCACGCCCACATGGGCAGGCTCGCCGGGGCGGAGCATGGCATAGAAGGTGACGGGCACCCGCTGGGCCTCGCCGCTCTGGTAGGTGTTGCGGGCGGCGGCGAAGAGCTCCTTGGGCTCGCGGGTCTCCTCCCGTACGCCAAACATATGGCTCCCCTGCTGGTCCAGGTAGTAGCCCTGGGTGAAGCCCTGACGGGAGAAGGCCGCCTGAAGCTGCTCCATCTCCTGGGGGGTGGGCTCCCGGTCCTCATGGATGGCCCGGGAGAAGATGCCGGTGACCACCGCCACATACTCAGGCCGCTTCATCCGGCCCTCCAGCTTGACGCATTTTACCCCCATCTTCCGCAGCTGGCGCAGGTAGCCCGCCAGGGACAGGTCCTTCAGGGACAGGGGGTAGGAGTCCGCCCTACCCTCCCAGCCGTATTTCAGTCGGCAGGGCTGGGCGCACAGGCCCCGGTTGCCGGAACGGCCCCCAATGACGGAGGAGAGGAAGCACTGGCCCGAGTAGCACATACACAGGGCTCCGTGGGCAAATACCTCGATCTCAATGGGGGAGTGCTGGCAGATATATTCGATCTGGTCCCGGGACAGCTCCCGGGAGAGCACCGCACGGGTCATGCCCAGATCGGCCACCATTTTGACGCCGTCCAGATTGTGGACGGTCATCTGGGTGGAGGCGTGGATGGGCAGATCGGGAGCCACCTGGCGGACCATCCGCAGTACGCCCATGTCCTGCACCAGCACCGCGTCGGCTCCCAGGGTGCTGGCCTCCACGGCAAAGTCGGCGGCCTGAGGCAGCTCCCGGTCGGTGAGCAGGGTGTTCAGGGTCAGATACACCTTGGTTCCCCGCACATGGCAATAAGAAACCGCCGCCGCAAATTCCTCCCGGGAGAAATTCTTCGCGTTGCGGCGGGCATTAAAATCTCCGTATCCCAAATAGACGGCGTCCGCGCCGTTCTGTACAGCCGCCGCCACGGCCTCCATGGACCCGGCGGGGGCGAGCAGTTCCAACATACGATCCCTCCCGGAGCAGGGGGGCAGGACGCCCCCCATTTCCTTACTTCTTATTCTGCAGCTTGAAGATCTCCCGTTTCGCCTCAGAGAGCTCCATCTTCAGCTTGGTGGCTTCCTCCAGATATTCCTTCAGCTGGCGGCGCAGGTTCTCCGCCGCCTCCACCTCTTTAAAATATTCGTCGGCAATGTTCACCGCCGCCAGGACGGCACCGTCCACCAGAGAGACGCGGGCGCCCTCCATGACCTCCCGCACCTTTTCGTCCACGTGGGCTGCCACCTTCTCGGTATAGCCGGCGTCCTCGGTGCCAACCAGGGTGTACTCCTGCCCGGCGATGGTAACGGCGACGCGGTTTTTCATGCAAACCCCTCCTGACCATAATAATTTACAGTATTATATCACATCCAGCCCTGGAAGAAAAACAAATTCTTCGTGAATTTTCGAGGGCGCGCAAAAGGCCCGTGGGCGGAATGATTCATTCCGCCCACGGGCCTTAGCGCTTTATCCTTTGAACTGCACCGCAGAGATCTGGATGTCCACTGTACCGCCCGCGCCGCTGGCGGGGGAGATGTCCACGCCGAAGCGTGGCTGGTTATCCCCGCCGCTCTCCAGCGCCTCAAAAGTGCGGGTGACGGTGGCTCCGGCGGGAATCTGAGTTTCCAGCATATCCCGCCCGTTTTCTTGCAGGTAACCGGCCTGGAACAGCAGGGGCTGGGTACCATTGTTGGTGACGGTGACGCTGAGATAGCGGCCATTGGCGCCTATAAAAGAGATATCTCGTTCAAAATCGCTGCCCGAGCGGTATTCGGTATCCTCCAGCACATGGATGCCCATTTCCTGCTCCACAGGCTCCACCTCGCCGAAGGGGCCTACCTGCTCCCCCGCCCGGTCCAGCGGCAGCTTGTCCCAATCCTGCTCCATTCCGCCCACCACGATGACCGAGCCGCTCTGTTTGCTCTTGCTGCTGTTCATCAGACCGCTGGCCCAAATCCCCAGGGCCAGGATCCCCACGGCCACCAGCCCCAACACCACCGGCAGAAGGTGCCGCCGGCCTTTGTGGGCCTGTACCGGCTCCGGCTCTTCCGTCAATGCCGCCGGTTCCGGAATCTCTTCCGGGACCTCCGCTCCTCCCACACCGTATACCAGCTCATCCAGCGACACCTGGTACAGCTTGCCCATCTGGATCAGGTTATCCAGGGTGGGCATCCCCGTTCCGGTCTCCCACCGGGAGATGGCCTGCCGGGATACGTTCAGCCGCTCCGCCGCCTCGGCTTGGGAAAGCCCCCTGGCCTTCCGGGCTTGGGCCAGTCTTTCTGTCAAATCCATGTTTTTTCACCTCAACAGCGCAGCGTATGCAGGAGTTAGTACCTCTCATTCTACTGTTCTTTTCCCTATTCCGCAACCCGCCTGAATCTGGTAAGATTCGGGACGTTACCCGTTGAACTGTACCGCGGAGATCTGAATATCCACCGTTCCGCCATCTCCGCTGCCGGTGGAGATGTCTACGCCGAAGCGGGGTTGAATGGCTGCATTGCTCTCCAGCGCCTCAAAGGTGCGGGTGACGGTGGCCCCGGCGGGGATCTGGGTGGCGAGCATATCCCGCCCCGTGGCATACAGGTGCCCGGCCTGGAACAGCAGGGGCTGGGTACCGTTGTTGGTTACGGTGATGCTGACATAGCGGCCATTTCCGCCCACAAAGGGGATGTCCCGGCTAAAATCGCTGCCCGAGCGGAACTGAGTCTCCTCCAGCAGCATGATGCCGCCTTTCCGGGCGTCGGGCTGGACCTCGGCAAAGGGCCCTGCGGTCTTTCCCGCCTGATGCAGCGGAAGGGAATCCCACGCGGACGCCCCGGTACCCGGTTCCACCGTAATGCCGCCCCCATCGCCCCGGCCCAGCACGACGGTCATTTCGGCCCCGTCCCAGGTGATGGGTACGTCCAGCAGATCGGCGATGGTCCGCAGGGGCAGATAGGTGGTGCCGCCCCCTGCCTCGTCGGTGTAGACGATGCTGGAGGGGACGGACTGCCCGCTCTCTGTGTTCACGCTGTCGCCCGCCGCGAAGATGGCCTTACCATTCAACTGGAGTCCCACGGGGCTGAACTGCACCAGGCCGGAGGCGGCCAGGGCGGTGGTGACGCAGCCCATGGTCAGGACCGTGGCCAGGACGCCGCTTAAAAACGGAATGACAGGACGTTTCTTGTTCATATAATACCCTCCTAACTTTTTGCGTTGATGTTCCTTCCTGCGGCGCAGGCTCCATCGCCTCCACCGCGCCAACATCGTAGTGCAAGGGCTGTTATTTGTAAACCATTTTCCCGTTGCAGCGGGGGCAACGGAGCGTTGCTCCCACATTTTGTGCGGTTTTTCAAGGGAAAACAGATTGTCTGCTGAGGAAATGCAAATAAAAATCCCATGAGCGGAATCCATGGATTCCGCTCATGGGATCGAATAGATTGAGGTCAGAAGCGCAAGACCCGGCACAGCCGAAGGACCATGATCAGGTCAAACAGCAGAAAGAGAGCGCCGGAAATGCGGGTGGAAATGAGAAAGAGGTGGGTGGGTTCCGCCGACTTGATCCAGGGACTGCGGCTGATCCGCCAGAGCTCCCACATTGCGCCCGGACAGATCAGGCTGACCAGACCGGCCAGCGCAAGGACGATTACAACCAGCCATTCAAACACGCCCATCCTAGATTACCTCCCTCATAACCGGGCCCCGCAGTGGGGGCAAATACCTTCTGCGCCCACATCCCGCTCCCGAAGCCGCCCGCCGCAGCGGGGGCAGCGGCAGAAGCGCCAGGCAATCAGAACCATCAGCAGGATCACCACGCCCAGCAGGAGGAACACCGCCCAAAGGGGCAGCAGATCCTTCAGGAACAGGACCAGCAGCCCAGCCGCGGCCAGAATCCGCAGGCAGGTCCAGCCCACCCGGCAGAGGGGGGCTTTTTGTCCGGGGGAGGGC